>JAFTRQ010000093.1 GCA_017462125.1 Clostridia bacterium
GCACTCGACCTTTATAAAACTCATATTACCTACAATATACCTACTCGGTAGGCACCAGGTTTTTAAGACTTATATCCATAATAGGTGCTGAATGTGTAAGAGCACCAGATGACACGTAATCCACACCTATTTCAGCTATCTCGGCAAGACGCTCTGCTGTAACATTTCCAGAGCACTCTGTCTCGGCCTTGCCGGCTACCATCTCTACAGCCTTCTTCATTGTGTCATTGTCCATATTGTCAAGCATAATGATGTCCGCACCTGCTTCAAGTGCTTCCATCAGCATATCGAGATTTTCAACCTCAATTTCAATTTTACGGACGAAGGGGGCGTACTCCTTTGCCATTCTGACAGCTTCCTTAACACCGCCTGCCGCGCCGATGTGGTTGTCTTTAAGAAGAATACCGTCACTAAGGTTATATCTGTGATTATAGCCGCCTCCGACCTTTACGGCATACTTTTCAAAAATGCGCATATTGGGTGTGGTCTTTCTTGTGTCGAGAAGTTTGGTCTTGGTTCCCTTCAAAAGATCGGCAATGTTGCGAGTATAGGTTGCTATCCCGCTTATTCTCTGCAAGTAGTTGAGAGCAGTTCTTTCCCCCGAAAGCAGCACGCGGATATCTCCGCGAACAAGACCGATCTTCTCGCCCTTCTTTACGGTGTCGCCGTCCTTGCAATAGAAAATCACTTCCGTCTTTTCGTCAAGAAGCTCAAACACTCTTTTGAAAACATCAAGTCCTGCAATTACGCCGTCCTGCTTGCAGATAAGATCGACCTCACCTGCCTGATAACAAGGCATAACCGAATTGGTGGTAATGTCCTCGCTTGTGATATCCTCTCTAAGTGCCTGCAAAATAAGATTGTCCGCATTCATTTTCATTGTAATATTATTCATGGCTTGATCTCTCCTTTTCGATAGCCGCAAGAACGGCTGCTTTATATTCTTCTTTGTAATTCCGGTATTTTGATTCGTCAACGGTGATTTCCGTATCGGTCGTCAATGCCGAATATCCCTCAATTATATGCTTGGCGGCACGCTTGGCAAACACAAGGCTTTCAAGCAGCGAATTGCTTGCCAGACGGTTTCTGCCGTGAACACCGTTACAAGCGGTCTCACCTGCCGCATACAGCCGCTCCATCGAGGTCTTGCTATACCTATCAACGTCGATACCGCCCATAAAATAATGCTGTGACGGAACTACGGGAATCGGCTCTTTCGTTGCGTCGTACCCCTCGTCAAGGCAACGCTGATAGATGTTCGGGAAGTGCGTTCTGATCTCCTCCTGGGGAATGGGTGCAAGCGAGAGCCAGACGTGCCTACTTCCTTCCTTTTTCATTTCAGCAAAGATGGCGTTTGCAACCACGTCACGGGGCAGCAGCTCATTGACGAAGCGTTCACCCTTGGAGTTGAGCAGAATTGCTCCCTCTCCGCGAACCGACTCGGAAATGAGGAATTCTCGGCTTCCCTCTTTCTCGGTATAGAGCGTTGTGGGGTGGATCTGAATATAATCGATATGCTGAAGCTTGATGCCGTATTTCAGAGCAAGCGCAATGGCGTCGCCTGTCAGATGCTTGTAGTTTGTGGAATGCTCGAAGATTCCGCCGATACCGCCCGTGGCAAGTACGGTGTAGTCTGCCTGAATAGCGGAATATGCTCCGTTTTCATCGTGACCGATGATACCGTGACACTCATTGCCTTCGCAAATGAGGTCTACCATCGTATAGTTTTCAATGATCGTAATGTTCTCTCTGTTTCTTGCGGTTTCGAGCAGGTGTGAGGTGATCTCTTTTCCCGTCTCATCCTCGTGGAAAAGAATACGTTGATGAGAGTGTGCGCCCTCACGGGTGTAAACGAACTCCTCGCCATTCTTTTCAAAGCGAACACCAAATGAAACAAGATCGGAGATGACCTCCTGTGAGGAATGGATCATAATATGTACGGAGTCGGGATTGTTTTCGTAGTGTCCCGCCTTCATCGTATCCTCGTAGAAGGAGTCGTAATCGTCCTCATCACGCAAAACGCAGATGCCGCCCTGAGCGAGATAGGAATCGCTTCTGCGAGCCTTATTCTTTGTTACGATGATTATATTTTTATTCTTGGGAAGATTTAGCGCACAGTAAAGACCTGCAACACCGCTTCCCACAATTAAAATATCGGTTCTCATTTTATTACCTCGCAAGCTCCAGCATTTTATCAAGGGGAGAAAGCGCCGATGCTCTCTTATCTCCGTCAACCGTGACCTCATTTTCCTCGGTCTCCAGCACGTGCAAAAGCTTTTCAAGTGTATTCAGCTTCATATCCCTGCAAAGAGGTCTTGTCTTTGGGAAATAGAAGTGCTTGCTCGGATTGTCGGCCGTCAGCTTGTAAGCAACGCCCTCTTCGGTACAGATAATGAATTCCGATGCTGGGCTGTTTTTGGCGTAGTTGATGATCTCCGACGTGCTTCCGATGTAATTCGATAACGCAAGAACCTCCGCCCTGCATTCGGGATGCGTAAGAACAAGAGCTGACGGGTGCTTTGCTTTTTCGTTCTTCAATTCCTCCGCACTGATAGCTTCGTGAATGGGACAGTAGCCGTCGTTGAGAATGATATTCTTCTCGGGTACCCGTTCCGCCACGAATCTGCCGAGATTTTTGTCGGGGATGAAGAAAATGTTTTTGTTTGGCAACGATCTTACGATCTCAATGGCATTGGAGGATGTTACGCATACGTCACTCTTGGCTTTGAGGTCTGCCGTGGAATTGATATAGCATACAACGGCAAGGTCATCATAGTTGCTTCGCATTTCCTCGATCTTTCCCTCGGCAACCATATGCGCCATAGGGCAATCTGCCGTAAGATCGGGCATTAACACCTTCTTTTCGGGATTGAGTATCTTCGCGCTCTCCCCCATAAAGGACACGCCGCAGAACACGATCATATCTGCCTCGCTTTTCTTTGCGATCTTGGCAAGATAGAAGGAGTCCCCCACGTGATCGGCAAGCTCTTGCACCTCAGCGGGAGCATAGTAATGGGCGAGAATGACTGCGTTCTTGTCTGCTTTCAGCTTCAAAATTTGGTTTTTGATTTGGTCTTCCATTTTATGCCTCTTGATATAACAAAATATAACCCCCATATTATACCACACAATTTGTCAGGTGTCAAGTTTGCTGTAAAGTTTTCTCGACAAGTCATGAAAAAATTTACATCTCAATAAAATATGCCCTCGCTCCATTTCGGAACGAGGGCAAAAACTTTTTTATTCGGGTACTGCCATACCGCCATCCGTGACCTTGCCTTTATACATTGAGATTGCACCGCTTACTGTGTTGTTTTCTCCCAAAACGATTTCGGTTTGGAATTTAATAGCCACGGTATCACCGACTTTGAAATTACCACACTCAACGTATCGTCTGATATGCAAATCCTCGGTTAGAATATTGAACACAATTACATCGTTTTTATCCTTACAAAGAAAGGTATCGTCAATCAAAATATATCCGTCGCCAA
>JAFTRQ010000094.1 GCA_017462125.1 Clostridia bacterium
CGGCTGTGGCTCCGTAGTTGGCTTCGGCGCAATCGCAATCGTAGCAGTAGCTGCAGTTGCAGGTATGGTTTCTTTCAAGAAGAAGGAAGACTAATTTCAAATGCGGAGCATTTGAAATTCTAAGTATAACTTTGAATTGAATTAACATCAAAATGAGAATAAATCCCCTGCTTCGGCAGGGGATTTATTGTTATTTGTGGAGTGATCGCGAAGCGATTTAGATTCAAAGTTTATCTTTGAATTGAAGTTACATTAATATGAGAATATCTCCCCGCTACGGCGGGGATTTATTCTTTTTATAGCGTCAAATAGGAAATATCTGAAAAATATATAAGAATCTATTGACAAACAGGGAAATATAGTGTATCATTGTATTAGTACAATAATACAGAGAGGAGGATCTGAATATGGCGTGGCAATTCAATCAGCACGAGCCGGTTTTTCTACAGATTTCCAATCGGCTTCGCGCGGAGATCCTTTGCGGGAAGTATCCGCCCGATACACAAATTCCGTCGGTGCGACAGCTGGCGTCGGAGGCGGCTGTAAATCCCAATACGATGCAAAGGGCTCTGTCTCAGCTTGAGGAGGAGGGAATTCTGCACAGTCACGGTACGCTTGGGCGGTTCGTTACCTCGGACGTTGAAGTGCTTGAGCGCGCGAGGGAGGAAATGCGCCGCAAAACCGTGCGAATGTGGCTTGAGGAAGCAAAAAGCTTGAATATTCCCACGGAAAAGATCATTCAATATATCAAAGAGGAGGAACGGAAGATATGAGTAATTCGGTATTGATCTGCAAAGATCTGAAAAAGAGCTATAAAAGCGGTATTCCCGTGTTAAACGGCTTCAATTGTACGGTCAAAAGCGGAAAGATAATCGGCTTGTTGGGTCCCAATGGGTGCGGAAAGTCTACTTTGATCAAGCTGATCTGCGGCATATTGACGCCCGATAGCGGCGAGATCGAGATCTGTGGCGAAAAGAGAAGCGAAAAGAGCAATGCGTACGTTTCCTATCTGCCCGAGCGCACTTATTTCAGCGCAAGCATGCGTGTAGACGAGCTGATCGCCTATTTTCTCGATTTTTACGAGGATTTTGATGAAGGCTTGGCAAGAAAAATGCTGGCAGATCTTCACATCGATTCCACCGCAAAGCTGAAGACTCTTTCCAAGGGTACCAAGGAAAAGGTTCAGCTTGTGATGGTGATGGCGCGCCGCGCAAAGCTCTATTTGCTCGACGAGCCGATCGCAGGCGTAGACCCCGCGGCAAGAGACTATATTCTCAGCACGATCATCGGAAATTACAATACCGATGCCAGTGTGATCATTACAACGCACCTCATTCACGATATCGAGCCGATCTTGGATGAATTCGCATTTATGGGGAACGGTGGACGTATCGTTCTTGCGGGCAACTGCGACGAGGTGCGGGCAGAGAAGGGCAAGTCTCTCGACGAGCTGTTCAGGGAGGTGTTCAAATGTTAAAAAAGATGTTGAAATATGATATGCGATCGGTGGGTCGCGTCTGGTGGATCATGGCGATCTCGGTTCTCGGACTTTCTTTGCTGGGTATGCTGGCATTGAAGCTGCTTTTTGAGGTGAGCGCAACCATAACGTCGACGGATCTTGAAGTCTTTTACGTCCTCATCATCATTTTTTGCGTACTGTTTTTTGTAATGTGTATCGTCGGAATCGTAGGCTCGTCGATCGTAACCGCGATTCTTGTATATCTTCGCTTTTATAAGCATTTTTTCACCGACGAAGGATACTTGACCTTTACGCTCCCCGTCAGCCGCAAGACGCTTTTGCTGTCCAAAAGCATCAATGCAATGATCTGGACGTCTGCGCATTTGCTTTTGATAGGAATCGCTGTTTGTATCCTGTCTATGGGATTCCCGTCGGAGTATTATGACGGAAGCAACTATTATGGCCTTTTTGCTTTGATCGGAAAGCTGATCCGCTCGGCTTGGAGCGAGATCGGCGCGTGGATGCTCGTGTATCTGCTTGAAGGTGTCGTTGCGATAGGCGTGTTGCTTGCTTTTTCCGTTGCGTTGGTTCATTTCTGCATTACCGTTGCGTCCGTGATTGCCAAGAGAGCAAAGCTTTTGGTTGCCATTGGTATCTATTACGGTGCCAATACCGTCGTTTCGCTTGCAACGCAGATGCTTACCACGGTGCTGTCTATGATCTTTGGAACGGGAGCATTGATGGATCTGCTCGAAAATTCCTCGCCAACGGTGACGCATATAGCAGTCGCCCTGCTGATATTGCTGGTTACGTTGATCGTTTCGGCGGTGACCGCGGTGTTGTATTTCAACACCCTTGATTGCATTGAGCGAAAGCTCAATCTGGCGTAAAGGAGGATAACAATGAAACGAAATCTGAAAAAAATCGGTTTGTTATTTATCTTTTTGATGATCCTCGCGCAGATTCTGACGCTTGGCGTGTCAGCGGAAGAAATCGAGCTTCCCGAAGAGGAGATCCTTTGGGCGGAGAATCCTTATTATGACACGGCTTATGCGGTGTTATTCTGGATCACATTTATTCTGCTTTGCTTTGTAGCGCCGATCCCGTTTCTTATCGTGGGTATTGTTTTTGCCCGCTCGGAAAAGAGAGGCTATCCGAAATATTGGTATATCCTATCCTTGATCGCGGCGCTTTGGCTGCTTGTATCCACACTTTTATTAATTGTTTTGTTAATTTGATAAGCTGCAAAAAGCACGGCTTTTAAAGCCGTGCTTTTTGCATTATTTGTAACCGTGTGTGCGGATGTAATCAAGCATAACGCTGTATCCCGACTCGTTGAGTGTAATGCCATTGCCCGAATCGTATTTTTCATCCAAAGTACCGTTTTTCGCTTTCAGAACCGACGCGGTGTGAAGATATCTGACTCCTTTTTCAAGTGCAAGCTCTTCTATCCAGCCGTTGGCATCGTCGATCTTGTCGTTGGTAATGCCCGACAGCCTCTTTTCCGCCGCCCTTGTGACGGGGAAGATCGATTGCAGGATGATCTTTGTGTTGGGAGAGGCTTCGGAAAGCACGTCGATCAGCTTGCCGTAGTATTCCTTGAATTTTTCTTCGGTGCAGTATGCAACGCCATTGTTCAGCCCAAGCGTGATCACTATGTAATCGGGCTTTTTGCGCTCTGCTGCGCTTTTGATCGAGATGCTTGCCCCGTCCTCGGGAAATACCACCGTGCAGGTGTCGATGCTGTAGTCGAGGGAAAGGTCACCGCTCTCGCCCGACCAGACCTGCAAAGTCTCGGTGCCGCCCTTTAAAAGTCCCGATTCGCCAAGAGCATAGACCGTTTTGTCACCGAGAAAAATGATGTTGTTGATATAATTGTTACCGTAATCGGGGGTGGCTGTCAGTCTTGATTCCAACGCAGAGGGATCGTTAACGTCCTTAGCCGCATTGTCAACGAACGTTCCCGGCTTGATGCCGCCGACGAGCAGGGTTATGAAGGCTACAAGACAGGTCGCCGCCGCGATACCGATCGCGATGATCAATGCTCGAATTGATTTTCTGTACGTTGATTTGTTCATCCTGTTACCTGCTTGCCAAAAGGGCAAGTCCTTTGCTTCGTATTCGTGCTTAGTGAAATTGACTTGAATAGCCCCCGCGCTTTTCCTTGACGGGCTTGGAAGCCTGCTTTTTGCTCGGTGCTACAGCCGCTTTCTTGCCTTTCTTTCCCGTTATAAGACGGATCGTTACGCTCACAAGTACATAAACGACCGCAAACACCGCCGTGGAAATGGCAGAGATTGCAAAGCTACCTCCGCAAAGAATGATAAAGATCAGCCAACCGACGATATAGCAAGCCGCGTGCAGACAGACCGCCGCAACGTGCCCGACCTCTTCGATGCGAATGAGCGTACTACCCAGCGACATAATGAAAGAGAAGAGCAGGACCTTGAGAAAACGGTCGATCTCGATCAGCTTAATCGCGTCCTCCTCCGCCATAGCGGATGCAATGATCAGAATAACGGCAGTGATAACGGTATAATATACCGAACCGAAAAATATAAAGTTTTTAAAAGCCTTTTTGATATCCATATCTGTTTTCCTTTGACAAGATTCATCATTTTATTCTATCACAAAAAGCGTTTCTTTGCAAGACGTTTTTATAAATGTTTACATATAGCAGCGTGCTTTTTTGCATATTCGGATCCTTGTGATGCGTGCCTGTTTGCTCTTGCGTCCCTTGGGCGGATAAAATCACGAATAGTGTATAAATTTTCATTTTCTGTATGTAAAATCAGCATATGACCTTGACAATTTAATAAATATTATGTATAATTAATATGATTGACCAATTCGGAGACATATATCGTTTATATGATCCCTTTGAGTTTTATATGCGTTTTTTCGGAGGATGGCTTTATGGCAAAAATTACGAGACAAGAAGCAAGAGATCTGCTTTTCGGACTTCTTTTTGAGACCGAGTTCAGAAGTGGAGACGACCCCAATGAGATATACTCCCTTGCTTGTGAAGACAGAGATATTCCAAACGATAAATATATCAGAGAGACCTTTTTCGGAATCCTTTTCAAGTCCGAGGTTCTTGACGCAGTGATCAGCAAATATGCAAATGGCTGGCGCGCGGACAGACTCTCCAAGGTTTCCAGAACCGTGATCCGTATTGCGGCTTATGAGATCCTCTTTGTAGAGGATATTCCCGCCAACGTTTCTATCAGCCAGGCTGTTGAGCTTTCGCTGAAGTACGGCGAGGATAAAGCAAAGCAGTTTGTAAACGGCGTGCTGTCGGGACTGAACAAGGACGTGCAGGCAAGAAGCATCGACACGGTAATTGATGAGGCTGTTGCATCGCTTGCTGCGAAATCCGAGAGCGCGAAGGCAGAAGGCGAAGAAGAGGAAACGGCGGAAAATGCCTGAGACAGAGCTGATCCTCGGGATCGATACAAGTAATTATACCACCTCGGCGGCATTGTGTACCCTTGACGGCGAGGTGGTCTTGAATGTGAAAAGACTTCTTCCCGTGGCGGAGGGCGAGCGCGGTCTGCGACAGAGTGACGCGCTGTTCGCGCATACGAAGAATATGCCCGAGGTGATGGAGCAATTGAGAGGCTTTCTTGACGAGCGCTATCCCGAGGGCAGAAAAATTGTCGCCGTGGGATATTCCAAGACCCCGAGAGATGCGGAGGGCTCCTATATGCCTTGTTTTTTGTCGGGCGTAGCGGTGGCATCCTCGGTTTCTGCGGTGTTGGGATGCCCCTCGTATGCCTTTTCGCATCAGAGCGGGCACGTTATGGCGGCGCTTTACTCCGCAGGCAGGCTTGACCTTTTGAACGGTGAAAGAAGCTTTGCGGCATTTCACGTTTCGGGAGGCACCACAGAGCTATTGCTGATCTCTCCCAAGGAAGGCAGTTTTACCGTGGAGCAGATCGGCGGAACCGTCGATATCAATGCGGGGCAGGCAATCGACCGTACGGGTGTTATGATGGGTATGCGATTCCCATGCGGAAGAGAGATGGAGTCGCTTCTGGCTGACAGGGAGATCGCTCCGTGCAAGACTCGTATTTCTGTAAAGGGTCTCAACTGTAATTTGTCGGGACTCGAAAATCTTGCGCGCGCACTTTACGAAAAAACAGGCGATGCGGCGCAGACAAGTGCATATTGCTTCGATTTTGTGGCGGATACTCTGTCCAAGCTGACGGAGAATCTGCGGCAGGAGTACGGTGATATCCCCGTGATCTACGCAGGCGGCGTTATGAGCAATAAGCGCATTGGTAAAAGGCTGGCAAGATATGAGAATACCTATTTTTCCGCGCCCGAGTTTTCCTCGGACAATGCGGCGGGTGTTGCTCTGCTTTGCCGCAGACGGCATTTGAACAATCAATAATCTTCGCAATCGGAAGAGGAGAGCATATGCAAAGGGATTCGGTGTTCAGCATCTCACAGATAAATGAATATATAAAGATGACGCTGGAATCAAACCCTGTGCTCGGAAACGTTTGGCTGCGGGGAGAGATATCCAATTTTAAAAGTAATTATTCCTCGGGACATCTGTATTTTTCGCTGAAGGACGAGCGCGCCTCGATCCGCGCGGTGATGTTCCGATCCTCTGCGGCAAGGCTGAAATTCCGCCCCGAGAGCGGAATGACGGTTCTCGTCCATGGAAAAATATCAACGTATACCGTCAGCGGAGATTATCAGATCATTCTCGACGATATGCAGCCCGACGGGGCGGGCTCATTGGCGATCGCCTTTGAGCAGCTGAAGAAAAAGCTTGAGGCGGAAGGGCTTTTTGATCCCGCAAGGAAAAAGCAGATTCCCCCCTTCGTTCGCAGTGTGGGTGTTATTACCTCGGCATCTGGGGCGGCACTCCACGATATCGTCAACGTGTCGGGCAGAAGGTGCCCGTCCGCACGCTTGGTCATCTATCCCGCATACGTGCAGGGTGAGCTTGCGCCTGCAAGCCTGGCAAGCGGTATTCGCTTTTTTAACGACCGTCATCCCGTGGATCTGATCATCATCGGGCGCGGCGGTGGCTCGGCAGAGGACCTTTGGTGCTTCAACGATGAAGCTCTTGCAAGAACCGTGGCGGCATCCCGCATACCCGTGATCTCGGCGGTGGGACACGAAACGGATTTTACGATTTGCGATTTCGTTGCGGATATGCGCGCACCTACACCCAGCGCGGCGGCAGAGATCGCATTTCCCGATACAAGTGAGCTTCGTCAAAGGATCGCAACCCTTCGTGCCCGCGCGGACAGTGCAATATCGCATAAGATCTACGTGCTCAGCACCCGATTGAATATGTTGCGTCAAGGCGCCGAGCTCCATTCTCCCGAAAGAGTGCTGGATGAGAATCTGGCAAGACTTGCACGCGTCTGTGAAAGAATGGATACTTTGGCGGATGCCTCGCTTTCCCGTGCGGAAAACCGATTTGGTATGCTTTGTGCCCGTCTTGAGGGCGTCAATCCGTTGGCGGTGTTGGCGCACGGTTATGCAATGGTGCAGAACGGTGACGGTGCGATCGTCTCAAGCGTGGAGGAATTGCGTGTGGGAGACCGCGTGCGTATCACCCTCTCGGACGGCTGTGCCGAGGCGGAGGTCTTGAATTTAATGAAAAATATCAGTGAGGATCAATAATGGCAGAACGTAAGATCAATTTGGAAGAGGCTATGACAAGGCTTGAAGAGATCGTGACACAGCTTGAAAATGAGAAGCTGCCTCTTGAGACGTCGTTGAAGCTTTATGAGGAAGGGGTCAAGCTTGCATCAAAATGCGCGTCTGAGCTTGAAGCGGCAAAGAGAAAGATACAGATATTGCAGCAGGGAAAGGATGGCGGCATTGAGATCGTTGACGTTCCCGAGGGTACCTTTTCGGAACAATAATGGGGAGCTTGAAGATCCCCGAAAGGAATTTTCATGATGAATTATGACAAACAAACAGCTTTGGATGCCCTGGCGCGCTCCCGCGCCCTTGTGGAGCCTGAGCTTGAAAAGATATATCCCGAGGAAGGCGGTATGGCATCAAGCCTTTACGAGGCGATACGCTACAGCCTGCTCGCGGGAGGAAAGCGGATCAGGGCAACGCTGACGCTTGAAACCTGCAGAATGCTTGGCGGAAGAGCAGAGGCGGCATTGCCCTTTGCCTGTGCCGTTGAAATGATACATACCTATTCGCTGATCCACGACGATCTGCCTTGTATGGACGACGATGATATGCGCCGCGGGAAGCCTACGAATCATAAGGTGTTTGGAGAGGCATGTGCAACGCTTGCAGGCGACGGCTTGCTTACCGATGCGTTTTCGGTATGCGCGATGAATCCTTACGTAAATGGGGATTGCGCCGCTACGGCGGTAGCTCTGCTGTCAAGTGCCGCAGGAAGCTTCGGTATGGTAAAGGGACAGATCTGTGACCTCTACGGTGAGACCCATACGCTGACCGAGGAGCAGCTTGTTGAGCTTCATATGGGCAAAACGGGCGCGATGATCTGCGTTGCGGTTCAGTTGGGATGCCTTGCGGCAGGATATGCGCCGAATAGCGACGAGGCCAAGAGGCTGAGCTTGTTTGCAAGAAATATCGGCTTGGTCTTCCAAATCGTTGACGATATTCTTGACGTTACCTCTACCGACGCGGTTTTGGGTAAGAGCGTCGGAGCGGATAAGAATAGGAATAAAACAACGTTTATGAGCTTTTTCGATCCGGATAGCGCCAAGGCATACGCAGAAAAGCTGACGCGTGATGCAATCGGCGAAATAGAGAATATGGAAAACAGCGAGTGCTTGATTTCGCTCGCGCTCTATCTTTGCGAAAGAGAAAAATAATCGGGAATAAGGAAATATTAATGGATTACGTAATTGAATTTTTTACAAATTTTGTTTTGATGAGTGCGGTTACCGGTTGGTTTGTGGCACAGATACTGAAGGGCTTGACCGGTGTATTCAAATTGAAAAAATTTACGATCACAGAGTTTCTCTTCGGAACGGGAGGTATGCCCTCGTCGCATACAGCGGCGGTGGTTGCGGTTGCGGTTTCGTGCGCGATCAAATGCGGACTTGGTTCTGCGCAGTTTGGTATCAGCTGTGTTTTGGCGATGATCGTTATGAGAGATGCTATGGGTATGAGACGTCAGGTAGGCGAGCATGCCAAAGCATTGAATATTATCTTCAAGGAGCTTGCCGAGGCAAACAATGACCGTGAGCTTACGACAAAGGCTCTCGGAGAATTGGTAGGACACACACCTCTGCAGGTATTTGCGGGAGTGATCGTCGGTGCGGCGGTTCCGTTTGCACTTATGTTTGTTCCTGCCTTCGGTATGATATGAGAATAGACGTCTATCTTGTGGAAAAAGGCTTTTGCGAAAGCCGAAATAAGGCCAGCCGCTTGATCGGTGAAGGAAAGATATTGCTTGACGGCAAGACGGTTACCAAAGCATCGCTTGAGGTAGGTGACGGTGAGCATACGGTCGAGATCACCGAGGAGGAGAGGTACGTTGGCAGAGGCGGCTTGAAGCTTGAGGCGGCACTCACAGCCTTTGGTATCGATCCTGAGGGTATGAAATGCATTGACGTTGGCGCATCGACGGGCGGCTTTACAGATTGCTTGCTTCAGAACGGCGCTTGTCACGTCTGCGCTGTGGATTCGGGAAGAGGACAGCTTCACTTAAAGCTTTTGGAGGATATTCGCGTCACGTCGGTGGAGGGATTTAACGCAAGACAGCTTTCTTCCGATGAGTTTGGCGTCTTTGACCTTGCGGTTATGGACGTTTCCTTTATCTCGCAAACTCTACTGCATCTTCCCGTTTCATCGGTGCTTAGGGATGGCGGAGTCTTCGTCAGCCTGATCAAGCCGCAGTTTGAAGCGGGAAAGAGCGCTCTTGGCAAGGGCGGTATCGTCAAAAAGGCATCTGACCGAGAGGAGGCAGTCCGCCGAGTGTTGGAGTCTGCCGCTTTGAGCGGGTTTGAGGTTGCAAGGGTTATGCGATCTCCTATTGAAGGCGGAGACGGTAACCGCGAATATCTTGCGCTTTTCATTAAGCGAAAGGATGTCGCGCCGTTCGACGGCAGTAAAATCAACGTAAAACAGCTTTGTAAGGATTAGTTATTATGGAAAAGCAGATCAAAAAGGTACTTATCATCACGAATTTCAATATATACGATAAAGCCCACGCGGCGCTTTCCGTTGCGGAGAAATTCTCGGAGCTGGGCTGTGAGGTATGTACCCTTGTTTATAATAAAGACAAAATTTTCAGATTGAACAAAACGCGGGTGCGCTTTACGTTTCTCCCCATAGAGGAGGCTTATGGTGCGGTGGATGCGGTTATCGTGCTTGGCGGAGACGGAACTATTTTGGAGTCCGCGCGTCGCTCCGCACCCTACGGAACGCCTGTTATGGGCTTGAATCTTGGCAGACTTGGCTATATGGCCGAGCTGGAGGTCGGAGAGCTTGGTGAGCTTGGCAGGATCGTTTCGGGAGACTATAAGATCGAAAAGCGCTCGATGCTCAATATCGAGCTTTTGAATTCCCAAGGACAGATACGCAAAAACGAGTATGCGCTCAATGACGCCGTGATCTCCAACGGCTCGATCTCGCGAGTGGTGGACCTTGAGCTGTATGAGGGTGGCGTGCATCTTGCAAATTATCGCTCCGACGGAATGATCGTGGCGACCCCTACGGGCTCCACAGCATACTCTTTGGCGGCAGGAGGGGCTATTGTAGATCCCAGACTCTGCTGTCTCTGCGTAACGCCTATCTGCCCGCATTCGCTTTATGCCCGCCCGATGGTCTTTCCCGACAGCGCAAGCCTTGAGATCAAAAACGTCTGCCAGAGAGAAAAGAACCTGTTTTTGACGGTGGATGGCAGAGTTAATTACGACCTGACCTACGGTGAGGTGGTACGCGTGACCCGCTCGCCCCTCAATACGTCCTTCATCAGGCTTAAGGAAGGCAGCTTTTACGACAGACTCAGACAGAAAATGAATGATAAATAATCATAGAACGGGGTTTCAAATGAAAAAAGGAAGACAGGAAAAAATACTTGAGCTGATCACAAAATATGAGATAGAGACACAGGATGAGCTGATCGAGTTCCTTGGCGAGGAGGGCTACAACGTGACCCAGGCAACGATCTCCCGCGATATTCGCGATCTTGATCTTGTAAAGGTGGCAATGCCCGACGGTGCATATAAATACGTGGTGTCCCACGTATCCAAAAAGGGTGCGAAGAATACGGGACTGCTTTCTCATACGGTTATGGATACCGTGCTCTCGATCACCTGTGCGCAGAATATTATCGTGCTTCGCACGACGGCAGGTATGGCGCAGGCGGTGGCGCTTGCCATCGACCGTATCCCCGACAGCGATATCCTCGGAAGCGTTGCGGGAGACGATACCATCATTGTGGTGACCGCCGATTCCGCAACGGCTGAAACCGTAGCGGCAAAAATGCGAAAGCTGCTGTCGATCGGCTGATATCCGTGGTAAAAGAGCATTTTCAGGAAAGGAGCATCGGCTATGCTGAAATATCTTCACATTGAGAACGTAGCGGTGGTTAAGAGCGCGGATATTGAGATCGGCCCGGGCTTTACCGTGCTGACGGGTGAGACCGGCGCCGGAAAGAGCGTGATCATCGACAGTATCAATATGCTTTCGGGCGGCAAGGTTTCCCGTGACGTGATACGTGCGGGTGAGCCTTACGCTTTGGCAGAGGCGGTTTTTGACAGCGTGTCCGATGACGTTGCAGCAAGGCTTGCAGAGCTTGGCGTGGAATGCGACGAGGGAGAGATCGTGCTCTCCCACAAGATGAGCGCAGAGGGAAAATCCACGGCTCGTATCAACGGCAGAGCCGTGACGAAGTCCACGCTTCGCGAGGCAGGCAGATTGCTTATCTCGATCCACGGACAAAATGACAGCCGTGTGCTGTTTGATAAGAACGCATATATCGATATGGTGGATTCCTTCGGCGAATGCAACGCCGAGAGAGAAGCCTACAACGCAATTTATAAGGAGCTTGACAGCTATCGCAAAAAGCTCCGTGATATCTCTACCGACGAGGAGCAGAAGGCAAGAGAGAGGGATATGCTTGAATATCAGATCAAGGATATCGACTCCAAAAAGCTGAAGGACGGTGAGGAGGAGGCGCTTGAAGCCGAAAAATTACGACTCGCAAGTCTTGAAAAGATCAATAAACAGGTGAGCTTTGCCCACAGAGCACTGCAAGGCGGGGAAAAGGGAGCATCGGCATCCTATCTGCTTTCCCGTGCCTCGGATTCCTTGAATAAGATCGCGGATGTGATCCCCGAGGTTGCAGAGATCGCTGAAAAGCTGTTGGATATGAGCTATGAGGTCTCTGATATTGCCGATAAGGTTGCATCCTTCGGTGACGACGGCGGTGAGGACATCGACACAAGGCTTGACAAGATCGAATCGAGATTGGAAGCCATTTCCGGACTGAAGCGTCGATACGGCAGAGATATCAAGTCAATTTTGGAATTCCGCGACCGAGCGGTAGCAAGACTTGACGACATCGTTCTCTCCGACGAGCATGCCGTTGAATACGAAAAGAAGATCAAGGAGCTTGAAGGGCAGGCAAGATCTGCCGCCAAGATCCTGACAGATAAGAGAAGAGCCGCCGCTAAGCAGGCGTCCGTTAAAATCATGGAGACCTTGACTTATCTCGATATGCCTAAGGTCAAGTTTGAGATCGTGCTGATAAAAACCGAGGATTTCACTCCCTCGGGCTGTGATAAGATCGAATTTATGGTGGCAACCAACCCCGGAGACGCGATGATGCCTATGAGCGATATCGCCTCGGGCGGTGAGATGGCGAGAATTATGCTCTCGCTCAAGAGTGTCCTGAACGAAAAAGACGGCGTAGATTGCGCTGTTTACGACGAGATCGATACGGGCATATCGGGTAAGACCTCACGTAAGATCGGCATCAAGCTCCACGAGATCGCAAAGGGAAGCCAGGTTCTCTGCGTGACGCATTCCGCACAGATCGCAACCCTTGCAGATAATCATTTTCTGATCTCCAAGAGAGAAGTGGACGGAAGAGCGCAGACGAGCATCAGACTTCTTGAAAAAGAGGAAAGAGTCGAGGAAGCAGCGAGAATCCTCGGCGGCATCAATATCACCGACGCCCAAAGACAAGCGGCAAGGGATATGATAGATCATATTAACGAGTAATTATGGCAAAACAAAAAACACCTAAAACAAACGCGATGCGTATGCTTGACATCGCAAAAATTCCTTATGAAATAAAAGAATACGAGGTCGATGAGAACGACCTTTCGGGAATACATATCGCAGATCAGGTAGGGCTTCCTTACGAAATGGTGTTCAAGACCATCGTCACAAAGGGAGACAAAACGGGATATTGCGTGTTCTGTCTCCCTTGCCACAAGGAGATCGACTTCAAGGCGGCGGCAAGGGCCTCGGGCAACAAGAGCATTGAGCCCCTGCACGTCAAGGATCTGCTTGGCATCACGGGATATATCCGTGGCGGGTGCTCGCCCGTGGGAATGAAGAAAAAGTTTCCGACCTATTTCGATTCCTCGGCAGCAGAGCTGGGGCAGTTGACGGTCAGCGCGGGAATGAAGGGCGCCCAGCTTTTGGTGGAGACAGAGGCGATTTTGCGCTTTACTGAAGCGATTCTGTGCCCGATTGCCGTAGATCCCGTCAAATAAAAATGAAATAATTCAAATATTTTCAATATAGATATTGAATTATTCCTCAAAGTGTGATATAATTTAAAATTGTGATTTATACAGAAAAACATAGAAAGGCAGTAATATATGCTTAAGATCAAACATCAAATTGCCGAAAAAATATTGGAAGGAGTTCACGCTATCAATCCCGATGCGGTGATGACCGCAGAGGACGTGGCGGCTATGCTCGAATATCCCCCCGACGCTACAATGGGTGACCTCGCGTTCCCCTGCTTCAAGCTGTCAAAGACCTTGCGCCGCTCCCCCGTGCAGATCGCTGCAACCATTGCGGAGAGCTTGACAGGCGATGCTATAGGCTCTGCTGAAGCCGTCAACGGCTACTTGAACATCAAATTAGACAATGCATATCTCGGTGAAAAGGTGCTTCCCGAGATCCTTGAAAAGAAAGAAAGCTACGGCGCGCCCGATCTCGGCAAGGGTAAAACGGTCGTTCTCGACTATTCCTCGCCTAACGTGGCCAAGCCTTTCCATATAGGACACCTTGGTACGACGGTTATTGGTCACGCGCTGAAAAAGTTGCACGAATTTGCAGGCTATAAATGCGTTGGTATCAACTATCTCGGTGACTGGGGAACCCAGTTCGGTAAGCTTATCGTTGCTTATAAGCTTTGGGGTGACAAAAAGCAGATCGAGGATGGCGGTATCGATAAGCTTGTAGAGCTTTATGTCCGCATCAATAATACTATCAAGGGCGATGAGGAGCAGGGTATTCCTGCACGCGACGATCTTGCGGATCAGGCAAGAGCCGAGTTCCATAAGATGGAGATCGGTGACGAGGAGAATATCGCGCTCTGGAAGTGGTTTGTTGAGATTAGTCTTAACGAGTACGAAAAGACTTATAAGCAGCTTGGTATCGAATTCGATAGCTATAAGGGCGAGAGCTTCTATACCGATAAGATGCCCGCGCAGGTTGAAAAGCTTCGTGAAATGGGACTTATGAAGATCGACGACGGTGCTTCCATCGTTGACCTTGAGGAATACGGTATGCCTCCTTGCTTGATTCTCAAGCGTGACGGCTCTACCTTGTATCCTACCCGTGATATTGCGGCGGCGGTCTATAGAAAGGGCGAATATAGCTTTGATAAATGTATCTACGTAACAAGCAATCAACAGATCCTCCACTTTAAGCAGTGGTTCAAGGTGGTTGAGATGATGGGTTACGATTGGTACGATCAGCTCGTTCACGTACCCTACGGAACCGTTTCTCTTAACGGAGCAAAACTTGCAACCAGAACGGGTAACGTGGTACTTCTTAAGGATCTTTTTGCCCTTGCAATTGAAAAGGTAAAGGGTATTATGGAAGAGAAGAACCCCGACCTTGCTGATAAGGACGAGGTTGCCGAGGCGGTCGGCGTTGGTGCGGTGGTATTCTACTATCTGACCAACAACCGTATCAAGGATATCAACTTCAATCTTGAGGACGCGCTCAGCTTCGACGGTAACACAGGTCCTTACGTTCAGTATACCTACGCGCGTACCTGCTCGGTGCTTGAAAAGGCGAAGGACATCGCGCTTGGCGACGAATTTGAGATCACCTGCGATGAGGAAGCAACGCTTCTGAAGGTGATGTCGCAGTATGAAGAAAGAGTGCTCACAGCCATCCGTGACTACGAGCCTTCCGTCATTACCAGATTCATTCTCGACCTTGCGGTTGCGTTCAATAAGTTCTATCACGAGTGCAAGATCGTTACCGAGCAGAACGAGAAGGTAAGACAGACCAGAATCAAGCTCACCGAGGCAACAAAATACGTTCTCGGCTCGGCATTCTCGCTGATCTGTCTCAAAAAGACCGAAAGAGTTTAATTTTATTGGTTAATAATTGAAAGGAATATAAAAATATGTCAGGACATAGCAAATGGGCCAACATTAAGCACAAAAAGGAAAAGACCGACGCGCAGAGAGCGAAGGTGTTTACAAAGATCGGTAAAGAGATCACTATCGCGGTAAAGGAAGGCGGCGGAGATCCCAACTCCAACGCAAAGCTCCGTGACCTTATTGCAAAGGCAAAATCCAACAACGTACCTAACGATAATATCGAGAGAACAATTAAAAAGGCTCTCGGCGGTACCGGTGAGAACTACGAGGAGGTAGTTTACGAGGGTTACGGCCCCGCAGGTGTTGCGGTTATCGTTGAAGCAACCACAGACAACAGAAACAGAACGGCGGGTAACGTCAGATCTTATTTTTCCAAGTATCACGGAAATATGGGTCAGACCGGTTGCGTAAGCTTTATGTTTGAAGAGAAGGGTGTTATCGTTATCACCGACGAGGACGGTAAGATCGATGAGGATAAGCTGATGGAAACTGCTCTTGAGGCAGGCGCCGAGGACTTCTCCGGAGAGGACGGCGTTTTCGAGATCTACACGGTTCCCGATGACGTTTACGCTATCGAGGAGGCTCTCAAGGCAGAGGGATATGAGATCGCATCTGCAGAAAAGACCAAGGTTCCTTCCACTACCGTTGAGCTTACAACAGAGGATGACATTAAGTTTATGAGTCTTCTTATCGAAAAGCTTGAGGAAGACGACGACGTTATGGAAGTTTACCATAACTGCGACAACGAGCTTTGATCCCAATAATGAATATAAAATGAAATAAACGGGACGTCGAGGGCGCCGTCCCCTACGGATGTATCTGCAAATAGCATATTTTTCTTGGTGAAGATTTCACTGTAAGAAATACGCTTTGAGCTTGGATGACTCGTGGGGGTCGGCGCCTCGACAACCCGATATTTATTAAAGTAAAGGAGGATAAAAATGAAACCAAACCGCGTGACAAGGCTTTTGTCCAATACGATCATTTTCACCGTGGGAAAATTTGTTTCCAAGCTGATCGTCATTTTTATGCTCCCGTTTTACACCTCGTATCTGTCGCAGGCAGAGTACAGCACGGCTGATCTGATCACCAATCTGTGCAATCTGATCATCCCGCTTGCTTGCCTTGGTGTCAGTGAGGGAATATTCAGAAATGCAGCAACAAAAAACGTTGATAAGGAGTCTTTCTTTACCAACGGTGTGATGCTGATGATCTTTGGTTCTCTTGGATTTCTCACGCTTTCGCCACTGCTGAAGCTGACAGGATATTTCAACGATTACGTCGCTCTTATCGCCTGTTACGTGATCTCGTCCAATATCCATTCGGTCTGCTCACAGTACGTCTGCGCCATTGGCAAAACGAAGCTGTTTGCAGGGCAGGGAGTGCTCAATACCGCGCTGACGGTAACGCTGAATATCATATTCCTGGTGGGATTTGATATGGGAGTTAACGGATACGTGCTCTCCATCGTGCTTGCGGATTTCTTGACCACTCTGTTCGTTTTCTTTGCGGCGAGACTCTATAGAGCATTCCACCCGACAAAGATCAGCGGCTCGGTAATGAAGGATCTGCTCCGCTTCTGTCTGCCACTGGTGCCGTCCACCGTGTTTTGGTGGATCACAAGCGTTTCGGACAGATATATGGTTGCATATATGCGTTCCGAGTTTGAAAACGGACTTTACACAGCCGCATATAAGATCCCCGCGCTCTTAACCTATGTTGTGACGATATTTAACGACGCTTGGAGACTCTCGGCGGTCTCCGAGTCGGAGGACAGGGAAAAATGCGCAGAGTTTTATTCACAGATCTATAAGTATTATATCGCCGCGATGTTCGTGGGTGGCGGAATTTTGTCGGTTGGCGCGCAGATCTTTGCAAAAATACTGTTTGCCGACAGCTATTTCGTTGCTTGGATATTCATTCCCGCTTTGTCTGCCGCTACGATCTTTACTGCTCTTGATACCTTCCTCGGAAGCGTATATTTTACTGTGAAGAAGACCTCGATGTCTCTTTGGACATCGTTGATCGGTGCGGTTACCAACGTGATATTGAATCTGATCATGATTCCCGATTGGGGCGCTTTGGGCGCTTCGATTGCCACCTTTGTCAGCTATTTCCTTGTCTATATCATCCGTGCGGCTACAATGGGACGCTTTATGCGCTTCAGAATGTATCACGGTAAGCTTGCAATCAACACCGTGTTTATGATCGCGATAGCCTCGTTGATGACGTGGTACGGATACAGTAATCAGGTCTATGGGCTTTATGCCGCGATTGCGGTCCTGCTTGTCAGCGCTGTTTTCAACGGTAGGGACGTATTCGTTGCGTGCCGTCAGGTCTTGCGCCGCGGAAGATCGTGAAAGGGTTTATCGGAAGCTATACTTGAAGGTTGAATAATTTACAAATAATTCATAATTATTTTTGATAATCACTTGCAAAAATATAAAAAGTGTGGTATAATTATACCCGCGTGTGAAAAACACATAGAACAAGGGTGGTCCGCTGCTGTGCTCGCATGAACATCCTATATTTAAGGAGGGCTTTAAAATGGATCTTATTAAGGCTTTTACAAATGAGCAACTCAAAACAGAGGTACCCCAGTTCAACATTGGTGACACCGTTCGTGTTCACAACAAGATCGTTGAGGGTACAAGAGAAAGAATTCAGATGTACGAGGGTACCGTTATCGCAAAGCACGAGGGCGGCATTTCTTCTACCTTCACAGTAAGAAGAATCGCTTACGGCTGTGGTGTTGAAAAGACGTTCCCCCTTCATTCTCCCAACGTTGTTGCAGTTGACGTTATCCGTAAGGGTAAGGTTCGCCGTGCAAAGCTGTACTACCTCAGAGGTAGAGTTGGTAAGGCTTCCAAGGTTAAGGAAGACCTCGCAAGAGATTGATTCTTTTAACTCGAAAGAGAAAAAATATCGGAGGACAAGCGTCCTCCGATGTTTTTTTGTTTAAAAGCGATCCTTGTCCGATAGCAGGTGGGAGCAGATCAAACGTGCAATCGCGGCTTTTGCCGCGCCGAAGCTTGCGACGGATGGAGTGCTCCTTCTTGTAATAAGCAAGGGCATAACACCGCCTGTCAATGCAAAGGCTTTTTTAACCGCTCGGGTCATATCGGTATTGAATCGCATTGGCTCGGTTTCTATGACGAAAGCATCCGATTCGGTAACACAGCTCATAAGGTTGACCGCCCGAAGCACAAGGCTGTCAAGCTCTCTTGCGGAAATGGCTTCGGAATAGAGCTCGGTGGCACACCTGTCACCGTCGGTCAAAAGGTTGGATAGCCGACAGATCAGAGGGCTCTCGCTCTCGCCGAGCCCGAGCGCAAACATTTGCGTGCCAATGTGAACGTACGCTATCCGCCCTATGTCTCCAAGCTCCTGCAACGCGCGGTATTTTACGGCGTCGGAGATCGCTTCGGTCACGTCGCAATACAGCTCGGGCGTAATGCCAAACAGCTTTTTGATAAGTGCGTCGATCACTGGCTTGTCCTCCTGCGTCGGCAGGAAAGAGCTTACGGGTAATCCGCCGAAGCTAACCTGTGCAATACGCGGTTCTGCAAGAATGACAGCAACGACGCAAGGACGGTAGTGGCGCAAGCGCGCGTTCTCTTTTGTTCGCGACAGCAGCATCAGCAGATTGTCGTTGAAGGGAAGAGCGCTGTCGTAGGAGTGCGACTCGAATTGTGTGCATTGAAAACGGTTATCGAAAACGGCGGCGGAAAATCGGGATGAGGACAGATCGATCACAAGCGTGATGAGCTCGTCGCACAGCGTTTGATGCAAGCAAGCCCTCCCACCACCCTTCTGAGGGCGGGATACCTCGTAAGCCAGCTTGCATTCAACCAGCGCGGACATAAATTTTCCAACGCTTGCGGCACTTGCTCCCGAAGCCGCAGTAACGCTTTTTCTGGTGGGCTTTTCCTCGCGGAGATATGAGTCTGAAATTTTGTTAAAGAGCGGTTGCTTGATATCAAGCGATACGCTTCTGAATCTGTTGTTCATATCGAGATCCTTACTTGAATTTTTCATTAACAGTATAACACATTTGGGTGTGCCTGTCAAGATTGTGGGAATTGCGGCAAAAAATGAAAAAAATTATAAAAAAATTCAAAAATCCTATTGACAAATCATATAATTGATGTTATAATAATATGCCGCATAAAAATGGCCTTTTTTAAGTGCGCAGTTTTGTTTCCGTAAAATGCGTTTTGTATCAGCAAAACGAGCTTTGCGAAACAGAGCGGGGCCGCCATCATAGCGAGACTTATATGAAAGAGAGGTGCTTTTCGTGTTTGCAATCATCGAAACCGGCGGAAAGCAGTACAAAGTAACAGAGCAGGATATTATCTTTGTTGAGAAGCTTGACTGCGAAGAGGGTGCAGAGATCGTATTTGATAAGGTCGTTGCAGTTTCCAACGAAGCAGGCTTTAAGGCAGGCGCTCCTTACGTTGACGGTGCATCCGTTAAGGGTACTGTCGTTAAGAACGGCAAGGGCAAGAAAATCTATGTCATGAAGTATAAGGCTAAGAAGAACGAGAAGAAGAAGATCGGTCACAGAC
>JAFTRQ010000095.1 GCA_017462125.1 Clostridia bacterium
AAAACAGAACCCTAAAAAGCCTTATTTTACAAGGGTTTTGAGAGCAGTTTTAGGGATGGGCAAGGTATTTGTACCTATCCCCCTCATTTTGAGTTCTATTTGTCTACATACCTAATACAAAAGCGGACAGTAGTTTTTCTATCACTGCCCGAAGGACAATATCACTCTTTGCGATAGCAAAGAATACCACTCATAAAAATGCAGAAAAGAGAGAGTTTTACGGAATTTTACTTCCGCATTACTCTCTCTTCTGTTTTTATCGCAAGTTTCGCATTTGTATTACAAATGCTGTCGGGCTATGCCCATACCCTTATTCAAATTCTCCGATAAGGACAGCCCCCATTCGTCGTGACGGCTTTTTTGTATCAAAGCATTATATTACTTTATCTCGTCGATGAACTTCTTGATCATCTTGTTAGCGGACTTATCAACCTTTGCCATAAAGGAAGCGATATTCTGGCTTGTGTTCGCCTTTGTCAGCTCGGGGATCACGTAGAGAAGATTGGTTTGAGACATACAAGCGTAGTAGGTCTGTCCGAAGTCGGAGCAAACACCGTCCCAGATGATGGAAAGCATCTTCTTATCATCGGGAGAATCGGCTACCTGCTTGCCGAGAAGCTTCTCATAGAACGCAAGGTTTACGTCCTTGCTGTAATACGCAAGCATCTCAAGAGCCTCTGCGGCCATAGGAAGGTTATCCACGTAGGAAGGAATGGTGATGTAGCCGCCCCACTGGAGAGAACGGTATCCAACGTCCTTCTGCGCCTCATCGTAGAGAGGATAAGGAAGAACTCCGAAATCAAGATCGTAATTCAGATAGTAAGGAAGGTCGTAGGAGGAGGAAACGGTCATAAGAACTCTGTCCGAAACGAAAGGAACCGTGGAGCTTGAGCCAAACGCCCAGAACCAGGAGCAATCGGACTTTGCAAGATCAAGGAGCTTGTCAACGAGAGTGGTGGTCTTCTGGCTGTTGAGCGTGTTGTAAACGCTGACAACGTACTCGCCCTTCTCGTTGGTCTCAACGAGGTTGATGTTGCATCCGTGGAGGAAGTTTACGAAAGGAACCGCCTGCAGACCCGAGATACCGAAGGTATCGTCGCCTGTTTTACCGTCGCCCGTGGCGTCGACGTACACCAGCTTTGCAAGGCTGATCATCTCGTCAAGAGTCCAACGGTAGTTATAGACCTTGGTATAGAGAGATTCATCCAAAGCGGATGCATACTTCTCCATCATTCCCTTGTTGAAGGAAACGACGTTGGTATAAAGGATATTGAAATCGCTGAAGCCGAGATAACGGTGATCCTTAACCGCGATGCTGTCCATAAAATCAAGATTCCAATAGTCAGCCTCAAGGTTGATCTCGGAAACCGTGTTCAGGTCGGCAAGGAAGTTCTCGGAAACGAGAGAGGTGATACCGATGTAGTTGTGGGTCAGAAGGGTGTGCACGGAGCCATCCTTGTTCTTAACGGCTGTCTTGAAGGGCTCGAGATACTTACCCTCGGTAAGCGTACGGGAGCCGAGGATCTCGATGCCGAGGTGCTCGCTGACCTTCATCTGTCTGTCGTAAAGAGCCTGCGACAGAACGTCGTTGCTGCTCTCCTCGACCCAATAGTAGTCGATGGGGTTTACGTCACCGTGGATGTGGATAAA
The DNA here is from genome assembly GCA_017462125.1 of Clostridia bacterium. The sequence goes on from JAFTRQ010000095.1 coordinate 1,651, forward strand.
ATAATCCGCACCGTAATTCTTTTTTGCTACCTCGGGAACGTCCTCAACAACGGTCTCCACCGCTTGGGTCTCGGTTACTGTTCCCGATTGATCGTTGTTCTCAAGTGCCTGATCGCCCTTTTCCGTCGTTTCCTCGGTCTTGCCACCGTCACAGGCAACGAAAGCGGAAAAAGCAATGACAAGCGTAAGAAGCAGCGCGATCAAACGCATAAGCTTGTTCATACTTATGTCCTCCTAATAATGAATTTAATTTATTTTCAGCCGAATAGCTTACTCTGTTTTATCACCTTTTCGCCGTATTGAAACGGTTAGCCGAACGGTCTCTCTGCATTGCGGAGGTGATAGCGCGGTGAAACGCAAAAGGTGCTCCCTTTGATTCGGAAAAATCAAAAAAGCACCAAAACGGGGCGTTTATGTCGTGAACGCTTCGCTTTGGCACGTCTCCAAATCTCTGTACCGCATTCATTATACAATACAAATTCCCTTTTGTCAAGTGTTTTTAACATTATTTATATTTTATATGATTTGTATTGCAAACGCCCGATTTTTGTGATATAATTACAATGAATAAGTATTTTTTCACATATCAGAGGTATAGATCCATGACGAATTATACAGACAAGATCAGCCAATATCTGCAGTATTCGAGCGAGATCGAGGCGCTTGAGGGCAACCTTCCAAGCAAGGAGAAGGAGCTTCAAAGCAAGTATTCCGCCGATTATCTGAAGCTTGAGCGGGAGCTCCGCGGCTATCTGACCAAGATCAAGCCCACGGTTGAGACCGTGTGCAGTCTTTACAAGGGCAAGGCTCAGCTTTCCGACGGCAGAATCCGCCTGCAGGACGGGATCCTGAAGCAGCGCTATGACGGTGCTAACGCCTGCGACGTTGCGATGGCGGCAGGAAACGAGAGCATCAAGCTGTTGTCTGCCATCATTCAAAGGGTCAACGTGGATGCCAATCTGCGCGAGTTTGCCATCCGATACAATACCGTGACGGAGATATATTCTCACACCGACAGTCTGCTTAAGAAGGCGGTGGCGGGGGCGATGGACGACTATCGCAAAAGGATCGACGCGCTGAAGAGCAAGAGGCAGGCGATCTGTCGGGATGCCGAAGAATTCGAGGCGATGGTAACTCACGTTTTGAAGACCGACGAAAGGCTCCGCCTTAAGGCGATCGTCAACGATCAGCTTGCGTGTGCCGAGGACTTTGCCACACAGCTCTCGCTCCCGTTGGGCTACGAAGCCTGCAGCGGCGGAATGCTTGGCGGTGACGGGCAAAAGCGGGTGCTGCTTTCCCTGCTTGAGTGGAAGCTTCACGAAAACGGAGTGGCGGTCATCAGAGCCGACAGGCAGGATATCGACGGCAAGCAGCTCTCGGATTGCGCCGTCAACACCGTAATACAGTTTCTCTTCTCATACCCCGCCTCCGCCAAGAGGATCCTGCTCTGCGACAGCTGCTCCTCCAACACGGTCACCACCTTTGCGGGTATTCTGAAGAACAGCGATCCCGAGCTCTTTTTCGATCACGCAAGCGGCGGCTTTATCAAAAATTCCGACGAGGATATCCGCGCCTCCCTTCAGGAGCTGAACAGGATCATCAACGAGAGGATCATGCTCCTCGGTCAATCCCATTGCAAAAGCGCCCTTGAATACAATCATAAAAACAGGGACAACCCCATGCCCATCATTCTGACGCTTCTCGACGGCTATCCCTTCCGATACGAAAACGCGGGCGACAGCCTCGAGAGCATCCTGAAGAACGGCAGCAGCGCGGGCGTGTTCTTCCTCATTATCGAGAATACGCACGAGGACGAGGACTTCAAATATCTCCGCAAGCGCCTCCCTCAGCTTGACGGCATCACCGATCTGATCCTTGATTTCAAGGTCACAGACGGCGAGGGCTATCTGTATAAGGGTGACAAGGGCTATCTCTGCGACACCTGCGGCGACCGCTACGATCTTGGCGCGCTGCTTGGCGCTCTCAAGCCCTCAGCCTCGGAGAGCCTGCGCAAGACCGTATATCTTGACAGCGTTGTTGAAAAAGAGGATTTTGCAGACAGCGCAAGGCGCAGAAAATACGCGAAAACGCTGTCGATCCCCATCGGAAAGCAGGGCTCGAATCCGATCTCCGTTGAGCTGAGCGCCGACGACCTGAACGCCCATCTCGCGATCATCGGTACCACGGGCTCGGGTAAGACCGCGTTTATCAACAGCCTGATCCTGTCGGCAAGCAAGCTTTATTCCCCCGCAGAGCTGGAGCTCCATCTGATCCTGATGGTCAAGAAGGATTTCAGCATTTTTGAAGAAGAGGCACTGCCTCATCTGAAAACCATGGTCACGGGAAATCATATCTTCGCCGCAAACGACGTGCTGGACTTCATCGACGAGGAGATGAAGCGCCGCAGTGAGCTGATCGGCTCTTACGGAAGCATTTACGCATACAACGAGGTGGCTGCAGAGCCGCTCCCCCGTTGTATGATCATCATCGACGAGTTTTATCAGCTGGTTCACGGCAGCAGCGCGGCGATCGACCGCATCAACAGGATCGCTCAGGTAGGTCGTTCCTTCGGCATCAGCCTGGTGATCTCCTCCATCAATTTCCCCATTGAGATCAACTCGATCATTCCGCTGTTCGGCAACAGGATCGAGTTTGCGTCGGGAGAAAACGCAGGTCAGCTGATCCCGCAGGCGGCAAGCCGTCAGAACGAGCTGACGGGGGCAAAGGGTCTTTGCTTCTATTCCCGCGGCGGAAACCTGCACAGCGTGACCGTCGCCTTCTCGGGTGAGGGCGACAGGCTCAAGGAGCATATCCAAGAGGTGAAAAATAAATATCCCGACTGCGAAATGGAGCTGAGAAGCGAGATCAGGGCGGTCAGAATCGGGAACGAGGGCGACGCTCCCTTCACCGTAAAGCGCGCAAAGCGGAATTACGACGAGGACGGCATCATCAGAGCAAGGCTGGGCACCACCTACCTTTCGGGCAAGGCGCTGGAATACCCCTTCGACTCAAAGAACAATCTTCTGTTCCTCTTCGGTCACTATCTGAAGACGAAAATGATGGAGGCTTCGCTGATCAAGGACACGCTTGTCCTGTCGCGCGACGTGGATGAGCCGACGGTCTACTATATCGATTACAACAAAAACGCGTCGCTCAAGCGAGCGAAAACGGTCATCAAGAGCCTGCGCGACGGCTGGGTGATGTCGGGCAAGATGGTCTACAGCGGCAGCGACGAGGCGGAGGACACCCTTGACGAGATCAAGGATCTGATCCGAACGAGAGAGGACGACGAGGAAAGCGAGCTCTACCCCGTTTTGGTGGTGATCGCAAAGGCAGACGAGCTGTTTGAGGATGACGACGAGTGCGAATCGCTCTGCGAGCTTATCTCAAGGGGCAAGGAATGTAACGTGTATTTCGCCATCCAATGCAACGAGCCCGTAAGGTTTTACGGCTCGGACAAATACGTCGCCGACGCCGTCATTTTTCCCGACAGATGCAGTGAGGGCGAGGAATACTCCTCCGTGGCGCTCTGCGCCGCTCTTGAGGAGATGCCCGCGGCATCCACCGAAAAGGGCAAAAAGCTGCTCTCCAACGCATCAACGTCCGCTTTGGACCCCATGCTGCACGTCCTGTGCGACAACAACAAAATATCGGTCTTTATTCCCTACGAATACGACGAGGACTATTTGAGAAGCATAGTTGATTGACAAATTTTATTTACGAGGTATATATTATGGAATTGAAATACTGTCCCGAATGTGGCGCGAAGCTGTTCACACAGAAGTTCTGTCAGGAATGCGGAGAAAATCTGAGCAAGTACCTTGCGGATGAGGAAGACTTCGAAGAAGAAGATTACGAAGACGAGGAAGACTTCGAGGACGAGGAAGACTTCGAGGACGAGGAAGACTTCGAGGACGACGAAGACGACGAGGACGACGAAGACTACGAAGACGAGGAAGACTACGAAGACGAGGAAGACTTCGAGGACGACGAGGACGACGAAGACTACGAGGACGAGGAAGACTTCGAAGAAGAAGATTACGAAGACGAGGAAGACGAGGAAGACGACGAGGACACCTCGGATTTGATCGATAATTTATTGAACTCGATGCTGGAAATGGATGACGACGAGCTCGACGCGGCATCCGCGTACGTCGACAAGTGCCTTGACCTGCTTCGCTCACAGGGCATCGACGCAATGATGGATTTTATGAACGACACAGACAACGAATAACAACCGAAGGAGAACGATGATGAAATTCTGTCCCGAATGCGGCGCGAAGCTGATCACACAGAAATTCTGTCAGGAGTGTGGCGCCAACATCAGCAAATACTTAGGTAACAAAGGCAGCTCCGAAAGCTCCGAAAGCCTTGCGGGCTTTGACTTCTCCGCTCTGGAGAACGAGGCCTCAAAGCAGCTCAAGGAGCAGGAGAGGCTTGAAAAGATCAAAAAAGACTTTGAAATAGAGAACGGCGTACTGATAAAGTACAAGGGCAAGGGCGGTAAGGTCGTGGTGCCGAAGAGTGTTACGGTCGTGGGAGCGAAGGCTTTTTCCCAAGCTTGGAGCATACGCAGTGAAATCACGGAGGTATCCTTCGAAGGAAATATTACCGAGATCGGTGAGGCCGCGTTTGAAGGCTGCTACAATATGACAAGCATCGCGCTCCCCGACTCCCTGAGAATAATCGGTGAATCGGCTTTTTGCGGCGCGGGTATGGAGAGCGTTGCTCTGCCGCGCGGTCTGGAACTGTTAGGCAGCAGTGCGTTTTCACACGCTCGTCTGACAAGCATAACCGTCCCCGGCGGCGTGATCTTTGATGACCAACACCGAGGTTATGTTTTTTATTGCTGTGAGAATCTGCGCTCGGTTACGATCGAGAACGGCGTGAAAAGCATCCCGCCACATATGTTCAGCGGCTGCAGAGCCTTGGAAAGCATCACGATCCCGCACAGTGTGACGAATATCGAAGGCTGTGCGTTCTATAATTGCACCCGACTGAGAAGCATCACGATCCCGCACGGGGTGACGAATATCGAAGGCTGTGCGTTCTATAAATGCACGTCCCTGACCGGCGCTACCCTTCCCGACACTATCGCATCGATCGGATCCCTTGCGTTTGCAAGCTGTAGCAGCCTAACGAGCATCACGGTCCCCAAGGACGTCACCTTTTTAGCGGATGATGCCTTCACCGATTGTGTCGCTTTGGAAAGAATTCAGTATAACGCCACCTCGCTCAATATGATCGGCAGGGGCACAAGAGGCAGCTTCAGCTTCAGCGCGTTTTTGGGAGCCAAAAACGACACCTCCTCCAACGAGGTCAGATACAGCGGATTTCAGAATAATGCGTTTCAGAACGCGGGCTCGGAGCGCGGCGGCATCACCGTAACCATCGGAGCCAACGTTCTGCGCGTCCCCGATGGCCTCTTCCACGCTGAAAATTGCAAAATTACCGGCATTGTATTCGAATCGGGAAGCAATTGTCAGATCATAGGCGCATATGCCTTCTACAATTGTCAGATGGTAAGAAGCATCGAGATACCCCGTAGCGTGGTTGAGATCGGCGCGTACGCATTTTTCAAATGCTCGAGCGTTACGCACTTTGAGCTGCCGAGCAGGGTCAACAAGATAGGAGAGAGCGCGTTCAGCTGCTGTGAAAGCCTTGTCAGCATCACGATGCCCTCTTACCTCACGGAGATCGCGAATGATACCTTCAACTCCTGTAAAAATCTGGAGAGCATTACCATTCCGAACGGAGTCACAAGGATCGGAGAATGCGCTTTCCTCGGCTGCGATTCCATATCACTTCTTGAAATTCCTTACAGCGTAAAGGAAATAGAGCACTATGCGCTCAAGATCAAGAACAGATTGACCCTCAAATTGCCGAGACATCTCTCGTGGCAGTTCTTCAAGGAAGAATATGAATTTAACCGCGACGATTGGAAACTGATTGAATATTAAAGGAGAAATTATTATGAAATTCTGTCCCGAATGCGGCGCGAAGCTGATCACACAGAAATTCTGTCAGGAATGCGGCGCCAACATCAGCAAATACTTAGGTAACAAAGGCGGCTCCGAAAGCTCCGACAGCCTTGCGGGCTTTGACTTCTCCGCTCTGGAGAACGAGGCCTCAAAGCAGCTCCGAGAGCAGGAACTGCTGGCAGACTTTGAGGTTGTGGACGGCGTACTGATAAAGTACAAGGGCAAGGGCGGCAAGGTCACGATCCCCGCTTGCATCAATAGCATTGGAAAAGAGGCTTTCAAGGATAACGACAATATAACCGAGGTGGTCATCGAGGACGGAGTTGAGACGATCGAAGGGCACGCCTTCTTCTGCGCTACGGCTTTGCGGAAGGTCACCATCCCCAACAGCGTCACAAGGATCGCACAGTATGCCTTCGCCTCCTGCAAGGCACTCGAAACGGTCAACATTCCCAACCAATTAAAAACCTTTTCCGGCCTTGTATTTTCCGGCTGTACCTCTCTGACTGACATCACATTCAATCCCGGCAACACCTACAACATCATTGACGGCAACCTCTATACAAAGGACTGCACCTGTCTGATCCTGTATGCAAACCGCCGATATCGCGCGCATTTTAATATCCCCCGAAGCGTCACGCTGATCAGCGGCGGTGCGTTTTCGGGCTGTCGCACACTGATCGGCGTAACGATTCCCGACGGCGTGACAAGCATTGAGACAAGCGCATTCAGCCGCTGTGAAAATCTGACCGAGGTCACCATACCCGGCAGTGTCAGGACCGTTGGAGGCGGCGCGTTTGAGAATTGCCTCTCGCTGAGCCGGGTTGAGATCTGCAACGGTGTTGAGCAGTTCGGTTGGTTTGCGTTCGCAGGCTGTACGTCGCTGAAAAAGATATTCTTCCCAAAGAGCGTGTACGAAATCGGTATCGGAGCGATCGACGACTCGACGGAAGCAAACGTCAGAGGCTTCCTTTGATCGGTAGTAAAACACTATATACAATAAGGAGAACAGCGTGAAGGTTACTTCCCGCTAATAGTTTCACGCACGAATTTTGCATTTTCGGCAAAATTCATCAATTACTATATTTGTGCCGCTGCGGGGTTCCCGTATGCGGCGGAATGGAGATTATTATGAAATACTGTCCCGAATGCGGTAATCCGTTATCTTCGGCAAACTATTGCAACAGATGCCACACATTTTTCAGCGACAATAGCGGCGCAAGCTCCTCAGACTTTGAGATCGTGAACGGCGTGCTTGTAAAATATAAAGGAAACGGCGGCAGGGTCGTGATTCCCTCCACCGTCAGAACTATCGGAGACGAGGCTTTTGTAAATTGCGAAAGCATGACAAGCGTTGAAATCCCGCGCAGTGTTGTTTATATCGATGAAGGCGCGTTTGGATATTGCACCAATCTGACAAGCATCACGATTCCCGACAGCGTGAGACAGATCGGCTCTGAGGAGTGGTCTGCCGTGTTTATGAATTGCAAGCGCCTATCGAACGTGGTTCTCCCCGATTCGATCAGCTTTATCGGAAAAGCTATGTTTTACGGCTGCAGCAGCTTAACGTCCATTACCCTGCCCGAAAGCATTACCGAGATCAAGGAAGCCGCCTTCAAGTGCTGTGACAATCTGACAAGCATCACGATTCCGAGAAACGTAAGAACCTTGGGATACGAGATCTTTTGGCCCTGCCCGAGCCTGCGCACCATCAGAATATCCCGTTATTCAAGCTTGAAAAACAATATCGCGTATATGTCTATGCTTCGCTCCACGAAGGCTGACATCGTTGAATATTAAGAAGCATTGGCGCCGTTTCCCTACACGGATTTATGGGTGTGCCACCTCAAGGCACAGATTTCAGTTACGAACAGACATCAGGAGAGAGAAAAATGAAAACCTGTCCAAAATGCAAAGCAAACGTAAGCGACACGGCGAAATTTTGCGTCAAGTGTGGCTTCAACATCAAAAAATTTGAAGAAGAAAACGCAAACAAGGAGTATTTCTGCGCGGAATGCGGAACCAAGTTCTCGGGCGGCAGCTTCTGCCCCGAATGCGGCTACAACATTTCCGCAGACGTGTCTCTTGACAACGGCGCAGATGCCGATGCTGTCAGCGTCGCGCCCATAGACACGGGGGCGGTTGTGGCAAGCCTTGATTTGGGCGCTATGAGCAGTATGGCGCAGGAGCAGCTTTATGAAAAGGACGGCTTTGTGGTCGAAAACGGCATATTGACCGGCTACAATGGCAAAAAGAGGATCGTTACGATTCCCGGAACCATCGAGGAGATCTTCGACGGTGCCTTTGAAAACAACGACGTGATCACCTTCGTTGAGATCGGAGAGGGCGTCAGGATCATCGGCAAAAGAGCCTTTGCAAACTGCAGCTCCCTTGTCAAGATCAATATCCCTGTGTCGATCGAGAAGATTTACGAAGATACGTTTGAGGGAACAAAGCTGGAAAACCTGCTTTTAACCGAATACGATCAGTCTCTCTTAAACAAATTCATTTCCAAGCAAGCAAAGGATTACTTGAGTGGCGAGAATAATCTTGATCGCTATCGGACAACCTGCAATGGTTCTTTGATCTTTAACGTTCTTGAATTGGAAAAGGATGCAGAAGATGCCAAAGCAAAGGCAGATGCAAAGAGAGCTGACGATCTGCGCAAAGCCGAGCAGGCAAAAAAAGCAGAAGAAAAGCGCAAGGCCGAAGAAGAACATCAAAAATTGCTTGCAAGCTGGTCTGTCGGGAAGACAAACTGCCTTGGTACGTATAACAAGCAAAGCATTGAATGGGTCGTGCTTGAAAGAAAAGGAAACAAGGCCTTGATATTGAGCAAATACGTACTCGATGCAATGCGCTATAACGAGATTTATTGTGGAATAACGTGGGCAAGCAGCACCTTGCGAAGATGGCTGAACAATAATTTTTTGTCTATATCCTTTGATTCTAAAGACAGATCAAAGATTATCGCCACAACCGTATTGAATCCCAACAACCAAAGATACGGCACCAGCGGCGGCGAAACCACCACCGATTTTGTATTCCTTTTGAGTGAAGAGGAGGTAGCAAAGTATAAATCTTTAAATATTATGGAATGTACCGCTACCGATTATGCTAAATCTCATAAGCCGGAAACAAGCTATTACGGAAAAGTGCTTTGGTGGCTTCGTTCTCCGGGCGAACGACAGAACCAAGCGATGTGTTTCGGTGATTATTCCAGCTACGGTAGCGTAACCGGCAATCTCGGCGTCCGCCCTGCTATGTGGATCGACCTTGATCTTTAATAACGGAGGTCAGCGTGAAATATGCCATACAAAATAGACGTAGACGCAATTGAGAGGTACATAGAATACCTGAAGAAGTTCAAAAAGAAGCTTGAAAAGGAGCTTGACGACTTCGACAAGGAGCTGAAGGACGCGCACAAGCATTGGGACGACAACAATTACGCTCTGACCGTTGAAGCCAAGGAGAAGGTCTCCGTCGAGCAGAGAAAGCTGATCGAGGAGATCGACAGGTCGCTGAAAAAGCTGAAGCAGATGCACGAGGAATACGCTAAATATTTAAGGAGAAAATGATGAACAAGCTGATCAACAATTCCGATCCCGACGAAATGCTGAAGATCGCAAAAAAGATCGCAATTTACGCAGAGGATCTGAAAAAGGATATGAAAAAGCTGATGCAGACCCATCAGGGTATGCACACAAGCTGGTCGGGCAAGCAGTACGATGACTTTTCAAGAGCCATCGAAAACGCAGATTCCGTCATTCAGAAGCAGACGGAAAAGCTTCTTCTGATATCCAAGGACGTAGAAAACGATGCCCGTCAGCTGAAGATCGCGCAGGGCGTCAGCACGAGGTAATTTATGTCGAAAAGCACAATATCCGCTCTCAAAACCGAGATTCGCGCCGAATTTGATGCCGCCCGCAAGGCCGAGGACGATCTGAAGCACCTTGACAGGTCGATCGGCAACGCTATGGACGACCGAGTCGGTCAGAGCGCGAGAGAAAGCCTTTCGGGCATCCTCAACCGCTTCTCTCTCAATATCGACCAAGGGCTGCAGAGCGTTGACCGAGCCACAGGCGCGCTTGACAGGGGCTACGCAAGGGCAGACGGGATCTCCGCGCAAGCCGAGGCGATCCTCTCCCGCGCAAGATCGATCGTAAAGGAGCTGGGAGAGATATGAACGACGTCTGCTTTGAGCTGTTCAATCTGCGGCTGATCCCCGATGCCTGCATCGAATCCGAAAACAGCGTGAAGGAAAGCCTGAATGGGCTTGGCGAGGTGACCTGCAAGCTGGAGAGAGAGCTCTCCTCCTTTAACGAGGTCGCAAGGCGCGCCGCAGAAGCCCTGCGGGCCTATATTTCCGAGGTCAGGTCACTCCTTGGCGCGGTGGATCAAAAATGCTCCGCGGCGCAAGGCAAAAAGCAGCAGGAGCTCCCTCCCCCGCCCAAGCCCTCGATCCCCTCGGATGCCACGCCTGCGCAAAAGAACGCGATTGCATCCGCATATCGGGAGAATGTGCGGGCGACAGAGGAAAAAAACGCAAGCATCCGCAGGGAGAATCAGCGCATCGACGAATACTGCTCCCGTTGCAACGGGGCGAAGCAGGAGCTTGAAAGGCTTATTTCCGACCTGCATCAGCTGCAGGCAAGCTTGACGAGCGAGACCGAGGCGGTGGCCGCGGAAGCCCACGAGCATTACGCAAGAGCCCGCGACACGGTGAACCAAAGCGGAAGGATCAACGTGGCGATGAGCGAATTTTACTATGCCTTCGATCAGATCCTTCAGACCGCGCAAAGGCTTTGCGAGATGAATGCCCGAAGCGTGCGGGGATACTCGTATATCGACCGACTCTTCACGGTCAAAAACACCCACAGCCATCTGTCCTCCCCCGTAGCGTTCGATTTCGATGCCGCGCCCCGACGGGAGACCGAGCCCGAAGAAGCCGAAACGGACACCGAGCTGCTGATCAAGACCAAGGACAGCGAAGCCTTCCTCGAGATGGCGCAGGGGGTCACGCGAATCAGAATGCCCAGCGCCAACCTGCATAAGCTTGGCGGCAAGGCCTTTACGGCAAAAATGAATGCCTTGGGCTTCTCTACGGTTGCGCAGGCAGACGGCTCGCTGATCGATCTGAACGGTATGATACATTGGGAGAAGCAATAAAATGAATACGGTAAAAATTGAAATGAACGCGCTTGAGGCCGAGAAGCACACCGTGATATCGGTCTATAAAAGGCAGCTTGAGGCCTTTCGCTATATCAAAAAGGAGCTTGAGGGGGTACAGTGGTCGGACGCCAATTACGACAGGCTGATCGACAGCATAAATGCCATCGGGCAGGCTCTGTCCGCCACCCTTCAAGCGCTCACCAACGGCGACGACGTTTTCGTGATCAGCGAGCTGATCCCGTTGGCAGAAGAATATCTGGAGCACGAAAAAAGATTCCCGAGGATCAAATGATCGCTCGGGAATTTTCAGATTGTCGAAAAGCTGTTATACCGCAAGAAGCAAAATAACAGAAAAACCGTGAAATTTGACCAAAAATAATATTGCAATTCTGCCTTGATTATGTTACAATAAAGGCAAAGACAGAACCCACAAGGAGGGTGACCTATGATGATTTTCAGACCCGAGGACTATGGCGCACGTGCCGACGGAATTACAAACGATGCCACAGCGCTTTGGAGCGCCATTGCCGCCGCTTGCGATTACGAGGGCGAGGCGCAGGTGCTTCTGCAACCGAACAAGGCATATCACATCGCTCCCACCGAGGATCAGAGAAGCGGCAGGCTTCAAATGAAGATCGGCGGTCTCAAGCAGAGCGCATCGAGCATGAACTGCACCGCGGCGATCCCGATCGCCGACGCGAAGGATATTCGCATCAAGGGCGAGAACACAAAAATTCTGCTCTCCCCTCCCTTCAATTACTGCAATATTTATCACAGCGAGAATATTGCCGTTGAGGGCTTGACCTTCGACTATATCTACCATCCCTTTGCCAAGGCAACGCTTATTGAGCTTGACGAGGAAAGCCGCAAGGCGACCGTCAAATGCGACCGCTCCCTGCGCATCAAGGAAAGGACGCTTGACCGCGGATTTTCCATCATCGAGCGCCCCGACTCGCGTTACCATATGCGCTCCCTTGCCTTCACTCCCGTTGACGCGGATAATCTGATCTACGAGGTGGAATTCAAGGACGATGCCGCAACCGTGGAGCGCTTGCCTATGCTTCGCGAATATCCCCTGATCGTTCCCATCCCCAATTTCGGTCACTGCATCGAGCGCGGCTTTTCTATAGTCGGAAACAAGAACGTAAGCTTCAAGGATTGCACCGTCCACAGCCTTGCAAGATTTGGCGTGGTGCTCTTCTACAACGATGGAACGGTTGTTTTCGACAACTTCAGAGCCGAGAGGACAAAGGACGAGAGTGCCTGCATCGTTGGCTGGCGCGACCTTTTCCACGTGAAGGAAAGCCACGCGAAATACGTCTGGAAGAACTGCTATGCCGAGTATTGCTACGACGACATCTTCAATATCTCCGCCTCCACGCTTGCGGCGCAGAAGGTCTATGCCGAGGACGACATCGACTTCATCTGGCCCGAAACCAAGGGAATCTACGCCGGCGTCCGCGTTGGTGACACGGTATCGGTCATTGACTATGACACAGGCAAGGACTATGGCGAGCATAAGATCCGAGAGATCGTCGAGCAGCAAGGAAGCCATAACCGCTTCCGCCTTGAAACGCCCGTCGTAGGCATTGAGCAGGCAACGAACACAAGAGTGCACGTCCTTGAAATGGGAGCACCCGGCTCCCTCATCGAGGATTGCGAATTCCACGGCACCTTCCGCCTGCGAAACCCCATCGAGGTGAAGAACACCTTCTTTGAGAACAAGAGATTCTGGCTTGACACCTGGTTCCCCGGAGCCATCGGCGAGGGTCCCGTGCCGAAGCATATTCACTTCAAGGATTGCACCTTCGTTTGCGACGACGAGGAAAATAAATATTTCCACATCGGGTCTCAAAGGGCGGATAACAGCGGCGAGCCTCAGTACCACATCGAGGATATGGTATTTGAGAATTGCAAGATCCCCTTGGAAACCCTCGAGATCAGCGAAAGCGATAAGGATTACGTGATTATAAAATAAAGGAAAAGCCGTTTGCCTCAAGCAAACGGCTTTTTTGATCATTAAATCAACCGAAAATTCTCAATTCTGTGGAAGGTGGAATAGTTTGCGTCGTGGTAATTCTTTGCGCCATTCATCGCCGTGCGGCTGAGATAGATGATATCGTCGCCCTCGATCTCAAAATCCACGTATTGGAAGCCCACCATCTTGGGGTCGTCATACCTGCGGTCGATCAGGTCGCAAACAAGCTCCCAATCCGAAAGGTTCTCGGAGGAGACAAGCGAGAGCAGGTTTCGCGCCGTTTTGGGATCGTCGATACGGCGGGAAATGATCGAATAATATTTTCCGCTGACAGCGTCTCTCTTGATCATAAATTTCGACAGGTTTCCGTCAAAATTCACCGCGTGAGAATACTCGATGGGCGCGTCGGGGTCGTCGGGAACGCCAAAGACAAGAATCTTCTTTTCCATCTGGGTCTGATATCGCATATAGTTATAGAGCTTGCCGTCGGGAGCGACCACAAGCGTGCCCTCGATGTTACCCGCCTTGCCGTCGGGCGCCGCGCCCTCCCATGTGGCATCGTGAACCACGGGAGGCGTAAAGTGCCAATTCTCGGGATCGAGAAGGTCGGCATTCTCATCGCAGGACATAACCATCGCGCCGTGATAATATCCCTTATCAAGCCAGCTTCCCCATTCAAGGGTCTCGTAGATCCTGCCGTTGTGATATACCACGTTCTGGGGGTTCTTGTGAACGCCCGCATAGCCTGCCTTTCCGTTTGCGCCGCGCAAAAGTGAGACGGGCGCGGAGAAGGTCTTGCCGCCATCGGTGGACTTGCCGATCAGAAGGTCGCCGTACTCGGTGGAGACGGAGAGCATATAGATCTCGCCCTTATGCATAAACATCTTTCCCCAAAAGCTCGGCATCAGCTCGCTGACGTAATGCCAGCTCTTGCCGTCGTCGTCCGAGCGGAAGATCAGCGTCAGATTCTGCGGTGAGCCGCCCGTGAAAACGTCCATCGACGCAAGCAGAAATCCCTCGGGATGGCGAAGGAGCGAGGGGGAGCAGAGCGCGTTGCCCGAGTAAGCGTAGCAACGGTCGTTGGGGTGGAGATAATTGACCACGGTTCCCACCGCCTCGGCGCATTTCGCGATGCGGACGCGGCTCTTTTTCTCGCCCGACTTCACGTAAAATTCGTAGTCCTTGCCCTCGTCAAGACCCACGATATCATATTCGTAATATTCCTTTCCACCGCCCGAAATCTGTCCGCAGAGCGCGAATTCGCCCTCGCCCACAGGACGGCAGCAGATCTCGTAATTTTCGCACCCCGCGTCCAGCCATTCAAGGTGAATACAGTCCTTTCCCGGCGCAAGTCTGCAGACGTAAATATCGCCAACCTCCCACAAAAAGGGAGCGTAGGGCGCGTAGCTCCATTTATTATAGCCTTTCATATGCTTATCCTCCGATCAAAGTTTCAAGATAGTCGCTTGCCGCCTTCATCTGCCGCATACAGCTCTTTGCGTAGTCGGTCATAACGCCGCCCTCGGGCTTTCTCGTGATCAGCTCCGTGGGAATACCGCAAAGGTTCATATGATATTTCGCCGTCAGGGGATAAGGAAGACCGCCCTCGGTGAAGCCGAAGGTTCCGATAAAGGCTTGGATCAGCTCCGCCTTCTCGGGCTCCTTCTCGAAGTTTTGGCCAAGCCAAGCGTATAGCGCGGGATGATAGTTGCACATAATTCCGCAATAGCCGTCAGCGCCCGAGCGCAGGCTTTCAAGCAGGGTCTGACAGTTGGCGTTCAACAGCTTAAAGCCGCTTCCCTTCAGCTGCTCCACTCTCTCGGCGATCATCGCCGCGTCACAGCAGGTGTCCTTCATATAGGCAAATCTGCCCGTGGAGATACACCAATCGAGGATCTTAGGAGTCACCAATCTTTTATAAGGATAGGGGCACTCGTAAAAGCCAAGCTTCGCGTTCTCGGGCAGCATTGCAAGCAGCTTTTCTGCGTTGGCAATAAACACGTCGTCGCCCTCGTTGTTGATGTCGAGGCGGTTGGTGATCAGGATCAATGCGTCCGTGCCGCTTTCGTATATCGCGTTCAGCTCTCTTGCCTGCTCCTCAAGGGTGTCGGAAACGTGCCCCGAGGAGACCACGGTGAATCTGCGTCCGCTCTCGGCTTCAAGCGCCTTGGCGCGGGCATACACGCGGCGATTCAGCTCCACGCGCTCCTCAAGCGAGAGGAAAAAGATCTCGCTGGACTGACAGACCGCGAAGATGCCGTCAATGCCGCTCTCAAAATAAAAATCAACGTATTTTTCGGCGGTGCCGTAATCCACGGAGCCGTCCTTACTATAGGGGGTGATCATCGTCGTTAAAATATCCATATTGTTACACCATCCTTTCCCATTATGAAAATTATACACCCGCCGCGCGTATATTGCAAGTTTTTTCTCGGACAAGTTTTTATGTTTTTCGGACATTTTCTTGACAAGCGCGCGCAAAAGCTCTATAATGAGAAAAAAGGAACGCACAACTGACGGAAGGACACCCGATTCATGAAGATCATATACCGCCGCGTCACATCCGAAAAGGACAACAGCTCACCGCTTGACAGGTACGGGCTCCGTAACTGCTACTTCAAATATATCCAATCCTCGGACGTTGACAAAAACCATACGAAAAAGAGACATTCACATACCAATTTTGAATTTCATATCATCACCTCGGGAAGTCAGAGCTATGAAACCGAGGACGAAAGCTTTACCGTTGAGGCGGGGCATTTTCTGATGATCCCGCCCGAAAAGCAGCACCGCCTCACCTCGGTCACCTTCCCCACCGAAAAATACGCTCTCACCTTCGCCTGCGACCCAACGGAGGAGGCTCCGCTTGAGGGTATGCGCGAGGCTAACTGTATCTGCGCGCCGATCCCGCAAAGAGTGCTGGAATCCATCCGCGCTATCCGCGAGGAGCGCGAGGCAGCCCTCCCCTCCGCTCCCACACTGATCGAGGCAAGGACGTTCGAGCTCACGCTCCTGCTCCTTCGCGCCGCGGGGATCACCGAGTCCGCCAAAAAGAGCGCGGTCGCCAATCCCTCGGGTGTAGACGAGCGCGTGGACGAGCGAGTAGAGCTTGCCAAGCAATTCATCGCCGACAACGTGGAGAAGCCGATCTCCGTGGGAGACGTGGCTTCATACTGCTATCTCAGCGAAAAGCAGCTCACGCGGCTGTTTCAGCTTCGCGAATCCACCACTCCCGCCTCCTATATCCGCCGTGAAAAGATCCGCTACATCGAAAGTCTGCTTTCCGACAGCACCCTGACGCTGAAGAACATCAGCGACATCATGTGCTTTTCCAGCGAGTATTACTTCAACGCGTTTTTCAAAAAATACTGCGGTATGCCTCCGGGACAGTACAGAGAGATGACACAGCAGTAAGCTTATCTGCACACAACCGCGTTTTCATCTTGACAAAAAGGTCTGATAAGTATATAATAAAAGCACGTATAAATCATTCCTCTTTGCGATATTAAAGAAAGGAACCTTGGTATGAAAAGAAAAATAGGCATCAACGCCGACTGCATCAAAAACGGCTTTACATACGGAAACATCAAAAAGCTCCGCGACTTGGGCTTTGAAGGAATGTTCATCGCCGAGCTGAAGGGCTCGTTCGGAAAATATAAGGACATTGCCGAAAGCGTGGGAATGGATTTCGAATTCATTCACGCGCCCTTCGACGGCATCAACTCTATGTGGCTTGAGGGCGACGAATACCTCAGGATCTTCAATCGCATAAAGCTGGCCATCGACCACGCGTCCGCCAACGGTGTGCCCGTCGTCATCGTCCACCTCTCCAGCGGCTGGAATCCCCCCGAGCCCACAGAGTTGGGCTTCTCCCGCTTCGACAAGCTGATAGAGTACGCGGCAAGCAAACGCGTGACCGTTGCCATCGAGAACCTCCGCAACAAGGAAAACCTGCTTATGGCGATGGAGCGATACAAGGACAACGAAAGCGTCCGCTACTGCTACGACGCGGGCCACGAGTATTGCTACACCCCCGGTGTGGATTGGATCAGCATCTTCGCAGACAAGCTGATCTGCACCCACATCCACGACAACACGGGCTTTGCGGGTGAAAAAGACAATGACACCCATTACCTCCCCTTCGACGGAACGCTTGACTATGCCGATATGATCCGCCGCCTCGACAAGATCGGATATCAGGGCACGCTGACGCTTGAGGTCTTCAACAGCACCAAGCCCGAGTATTCGGAAATGACCGAGGAGGAATTCTTCGCAGAGTGCGCCGCGCGCATCAAGAGAATCGCGGAGATGTGATATGGCAAGGCTGATACAAATTTGCACCGCCGCCTCTCTTTACGACGGCCCCTTCGATTCGGTCCACGGCTGGAGCGCGGCAGGCATGGGCTACCTGATCGTCACCGACGGCGGCAGGCTTATTATGATCGACGGCGGCTTTGACGAGGACGCCGAGGCTCTGATCTCGCTTATGAAGGAGACCACGGGGCAGGAAAAGCCCACCGTTGACCTCTGGATCGTCACCCACCCCCACGGCGACCACTATTATGCCCTGCGCAGGATCGCCGCAGAGGAAGCGTTGCGAAAGCAGATCACCGTCAAGGAGCTGATCTTCCGCTTCCCCGCCGAGTTCCGAAGCGCCTCGGGCGGCAGCTGTGAGTGGGACCGGCGACAGCTTGAAAACGCCGCCGCGGCCTTTGGCGCGACCGTAAAAGACCCCAAGACCGACGAGCATATCGGGCTTGACGGGCTTGACATCCACTTTCTCTACACCCCCGACGACCTCTCGATCCTGCACGATGCCAATCAGCTCTCCCTGATCTTCACCGTCACGGGGGCGCATAAAAAGCTGATGATCACGGGCGATGCTCACCACAGAAATATGCAGATCGTGGTCTGGAGATACAGAAGGGTGCTGAAGTGCGACGTTTTGCAGCTCCCCCACCACGGGCTCTGCGACACGGGAAACCTTGAGTTTTACAAGCTTGCGGACGCAAAAGAGGTGCTGGTGCCGATCTCGGTGGCAGGACACCGCTCCATGCATTCGGATATGTACGAGCTTGAAGCCCGCAGAGCAAATCTCTTCGCCGAGGAGAATGCCGACCGCGTCTACCTCGCCTTCGAGGGCAATACCGAGATAGAAATATGATAAAAACGATCCCGTTTCGTCATTTTGAAACGGGATCGTTCTTTTATTGTCAAACCGTTTGTATCTTAAACGTCTCTTCGGTACGCTTTACATAATTCGCTTCATCGATGGAGCAATCAACTCCATTGAAAACAAATTCGCCGTCGGTTTTGGTGAGGATCAGACTCTCACCGCCGAAGCTTTCTATCTTGACGTTGTCAAACACCACTCGCTTGCAGTGCGCCGCCTTGACGAGGGTGTCAAGCTCCGCTCCCTCTCTGACCGATATTTCCACGTTCTCAAGGCGGAGCTCCAAGGGGGAGTCCTCTCTGCCGTAAGCGTTCAGCGCCATACCGATATCCGTCGCCTTGATATTCTCAAAGGTGATATCCGCCATAGGTCTGTATCTTTGCCAGGTCTCGTTACCCGAGAAATTGTAGTGCAGGAAGCGGTCCACGTCCTTGAAGGTGCAATCCTTGATGACGATGTTGCTCGGGATCTCGGGGATCGGCATCGAGTAATCGGCATAATAGGTAAACGCTGAAAGCATATTTCTGCCCGGTGTGGGCGAGGGCTTGCAGGCGCGCTTATCCTCGGGGGTCATTCTGCCACGGAAGAAATATTCGCCGGGACCGTAGATTTTGCAGTTTCTGACGAGGACGTTTGTGCCGCCGAACCGCATCGCGCTGCAGGAGGAATTCAGCACGCTGTCGGCAACCAGCACGTTGACGTTGCCAAAGCCCGCCACGCAATCGTCGCCCGTGTAGAATTCACAATTTTTGATGGTGATATTGCTTGAGGTGAATGCATCAAAGCCGTCGTGCCCCGCAAGCACCTTGACCTGCTCCATGGAAATATTCTCGCAGAAGAGCATATTATGCGCCCAATTTGCGCTGTCCCGAACGGTGTAGCCCTTAAACGTGATGCTTTTGCAATTAAAAAAGGTGATGGCGTGCGGGCCTCGGTAATATTCCTCGCCGATCTCGTCGAAGCAGTTGTTGCCGTCGATAAAGGAATCCTTCTCGCCGACGATCGCCACGTTTTCAGCGTCGATGGCGCGGATCAGCGCGTTGTTCCAACGGCTGCCGGGCAGACGGCGGAAGCGATAGCGCAGGTCGTGCTCGTCGTAGTGGGTCTCGCCAAAAATACCGCCCAAATGGACGTATGGCGCGTCTGTGATCCTTTCGGGAGACAAGGGCTCCACCTTATCCTCAACGTAGCAAGCAAAGTAGTCCTCGGGGTTCTGACTTCCCTTCAGTGTTGCGCCCTCAAGCAGGTGGAGCGTGATGTTCGAGCGCAGACGGATGCTTCCCGTCATAAATACGCCCTCGGGAATCACGACCTCGCCGCCACCCGCCGAAAATACGCGGTCGATGGCGTCCTGAATCGCTCTCGTTTGCAGCTCTCCGTTTGCTACCGCTCCGAAATCTCTTATGTTGACCGTTATTTTCATAAGCCTTGCCTCCTGTATCGCCCCGCCCTCTTGACGGGGTTGCTTTTTCATGATATAATTATATCACACAATATGCGGCAATTCTATCACTTATTTGCACAATTAATTGCACTATATTATACTACCTGTGATCGGAGGACATTATGTCACACAACGGCATTTACCGAGAGTCGGTAGTCCACAGGAGCGGAAGCCTCCCCCTGCGGATCTACGACTCAAGCTACGTGGGCTTTCATTGGCACGAGGAATATGAATTTTTATTGGCGGAGCAGGCCGTCACATATTGCACCGTCAACGGCAGGCATACCACCCTCCGTCCCGGTGAAGCTATGCTGATACAAAGCGGCGGATTGCATTCCCTGTTTACGGAAAACGCCACACCGCTGACAGCGATCGTGGTGCACCCCTCCTTCTGGGCAGGACAGGAGCACGCCAATCTCTTCGACGGAAGCATTTCCTTCCCCTCTTATTTTTCCGAGCAGGATGCCCTCGGCAAAGAGGTGATCGCCCTGCTTCGAAGGATCCGCGATTGCTATAAGGCGAAAGAATTCGGCTATGAATTTCGCTTGAAGGCGCTGTTTTCTACCCTTTTTTGCCTGCTTTTGGAGCATAAAGCATACGAGGTGACCCCAAGCTCGGTCCGCAAAGAATCCCCGGCCGACAAGCTTTTTGCCTACGTGCACGGGCATCTTCAGGACGATCTTTCCCTTGATGGCATCGCAGGACACCTGCATTACAGCAAATCCTACGTCATCAAGCTTTTCAAAAGCAACACGGGGCAAACGCCCACCGAATATATCAATCGCTACCGCGTTGAGCGCGCAAAGGAGCTTCTTTCATCCTGCGATATGAGCGTGCTTGATATCTCCCTCGCTTGCGGATACCGTAACGTGGGCTATTTCATTCGGGTCTTTACCCGCTATACGGGGGTTACTCCCGGGAAATGGCGCAAGTAGCGCCTGGATCGCGCCACGTTTCCGAAGTACGGCGGAGACGACGAATGAGATCCAAAGCAAGCGCGAATTTATCCGTACTTTTTTACAATTTTTGTTGCAAATGCTATGTTTTTATGGTATAATGAGAGCATAAACACCGAAAGGAGCAAGACCTATGGCTCTGCTGTTTCAGGATAACGCGCTATTGGAGCTGATGCAGGATTTTTACGTTCTGACGGGAATGCGCATCGTGCTCTACGACGAGAATTTCGTAAAATTGGCATCCTACCCCTCGCGCCGCGAGGCCTTTTGCGCTTGTATGCGTGAAAATCCCGCCTTCGACCGTAAATGCCTTGAAAACGATCTTGAGGCGCACAAGCATTGCATCGCAACGAAAAATCTGTACATTTACAAGTGCCACGCGGGACTTGTTGAGGCC
Organism: Clostridia bacterium; assembly: GCA_017462125.1. The sequence continues at coordinate 22,752 of JAFTRQ010000095.1, forward strand.
ATCGTGCCGATCACCGAGGGGGCGCGCATCATCGGCTACATTATGTGCGGTCAGATCACCGACATCGAAAACAAGGGCAAGAATTTTGAAAAGCTGTCGGCGCTCTGCCGCGAATACGGTGTGGAGAGCGACCTCGGCGAGCTGATCGGCAAGATCAAATACAGAAGCGAGCGCCAGATCCGCGCCGCCTCCAAGATCCTTGAGGCCTGCACCGAGTACGTCCGTCTGAAGGAGATCGTTCAGCCCTCGGGCAAGCAGCTGATCGATTCCATCGAGCTCTTCGTGGAGACCCACATCAAGGAGGAGATCGACGTGGATCGCATCTGCTGTGAGTTCAATATCAGCCGCACAAGGCTTTACGAGGTCATCCGACCCTACACCGACGGTGGCATCGCAGCCTTTATCAAAAACAAAAGGCTTGAGCACGCCAAGAATCTGATCAAGACCACCTCTCTGCCGATCCCGCAGATCGCAAGCGAATCGGGCTTTTCGGATTACAACTATTTTTTGCGCGTTTTCAAGCGCAAGTACGGCGTTTCGTCCAAAAAAATGCGGCAATAAACGCTACTATTCGCTGCTATTCGTTGCTATTCGCGGCCGATCACGGTTGCGCTCCCGTCCTGCCGCAGCACCGACAGCGCAAAAATGCAGGAGGCAAAGACGTAGATCCCAAGCCCCGCCGAGATCCGAAGCATCAGATAGAGCGCCACCGTCCAAAGCAAGAACGCCGACAAGGCAGACGCCACCCGAAGCACCGCGCGGGCGACGCGCTCGTCCGCAACCGACGCAAGCGCGCAATAGAGCGCCCTGCCTCCGTCAAAGCTTTCCACGGGCAAAAGATTACTGATGGCCTGTATCAGCGACGAAAGCGCGAAAAAGCCCCACGGGCTCCCCGCTCCGTCCTGCGGCGACGACAAAAATACTCCCGCGCCCGAAAGCAGGGATTGCAGGTCACCGCCCCACAGCGCGTTTGTTGCCATTACCGCAAATGCCGAGGCAAGGCTGACCGTCGGCCCCGCCAAGGACAATAAAAGCTCCTGCCTGTAGGAGGTCAGCCCCTCCTCGGTGCAGATCCTGACCCCCGAAAAGTCAAATCGGATCTCCTTGATCCCGATTCCAAGCAACCGCGCCGCCGCAAGATGCCCAAGCTCGTGCAAAAGCGCGGCACCGAGATAGATCGTAAGCACCGCCGCGCTGTCCGATATCATCATGGCGGATAGCATCAGTAGCCCGCCAAGCCCGAATTTGATCTTTTTCACTTTGCCTCCGTTTATGATTATGTTAAATGGTTGGTGTTGGGTGGATGGTTTTTTTATGTCCTTTTCTTTCCACGTCGAAATGAAACCTGCCTGCGTTGCGCTTCGGCTCGCAAATGCAAGCATTTGCTCTCACCAAAGAAACGCTGCATAAGGGGGAGAGTGTCTGACAAGTAAAAAAGCAGACGAACGGCATTTTCGCCCGTTTCAACATCCGTAAACTTGCGCGAAGCGCAATGTTAGCTCTCCTGCTGTTGGTAGGCGAACAATAAACTCGCTACCTTGAATTTATTCTAAATCTAAAGAGGCTTTCCCTTCGGAAAAAATCGGCTTCGCCGATAAGGCAAGCGGTTTTATTAAGATCACGGCTACAATGTGTGCGGCGGCAGAAGGGTTTGCCTCTGCGAGTATTACAAGCCCTCGGTGTCGGCGAATGCCGACAGGAGTAGGGGATCCATAAGGGTGGAGAGGATGTCGCAGAGATGAAAAATGCGGCTCCGCTGTGTTTTTCATCACAAGACCCTCTCCCCCTTATGCGGCGCTTCTTTTGTTACTTTTCTTGTCGCTGATGACAAGAAAAGTTATATAATTATATGTATAGTAAGTGAAAAATATTTGTCTTTTTTGCGAAACCACTTGACAATCAAATGATTGTAATATATAATAAATATAGATTAATTATGCGTAAGACGATTTTTTCAAAAGCGGCTTACGCTTTTACTCCCAATACAGATAACTATTGAAAGGATATGAATTATGAATCTGCAAATCAAAGACGAGCTTATCCCCGGCACAAAGCTGTTGCGCTCCGAAATGGGCGGACTGACCGGACTTGAATTTCTCTCCAAGGTATTTTTTATCTCCGACGGCGTTATGCTGACTCAGATCCGCGATATCTCCGGAATCGACGGCTCTACCCTCCAGAACTGGACCAAGCGCGGTTGGGTCGCAAACTCCAGACTGAAAAAGTATAACATCAATCAGATCGCGCACATCCTCATCATCAATATGCTCCGCTCCTGTATGCAGCTTGACCGCATCGCCTTCCTGATTCAGTACATCAACGGTAAGGTCGACGATAGGAGCGACGACATCATCGAGGACAGCATCCTGTACGACTACATCTGTAAGATCCTGGACAAGCTGATGACCTACGAGGTCTGCTCTCTCGGCTCTGTCAGAGAAGCCATCAACGAGGTGACCGCAAGCTACGAGGAAAAGCTCCCCGGCGCGCGCGAAAGACTCTCCAAGGCGCTTGAGATCATCGTGATCGCATACTACGCGGCCCTCATCAAGAGACACTCCGACTCCCTTCTCGAGGAGATCTACGGCAAGGGTATCTGACGCGATGAAGAAGCTTGACGTTATTCTCGACGCGCTGTTATACGCCTTTTATATGTTTGCCGCCTGCCTCGTTATGATGGTGGCAGAGGCAGGCATCATCAGGGTGCTCACGCTCTGCTTTGAGATCGACTATTTCGTCCTCTGCGTCATCCGCGCGGTGATCTATACGGTGGGCGTAAACGTCATCCTCTCTCTCACAGCCTACAGAGAGGGCTATAAGGCGGCGCAAGCCTCGGTGATCGGTACGCTGATCTCGGGCGTGATCGCAACCTGTCTTCACTTCATGCTCTGCCTGCTCTTCTCCTTCGAGGCTTTTTGCGCGGGCGGTGTGAAGTTCATCACGGCGATCGTGAAATTCGGTCCCTCCCTCTCCGACAGCTCCTTTATAGGTCAGCTTTACAGGATCGATTTCTTTGCCGTCTTCTTTGTCAACAGCCTCGTCTATTGCGTGCTGATGGCAGCCTTCAAAAAGATCGGCGCGCAAAAAAGATTGGTGGACCGCCAAGAGCTGACGCGCGATCAGAGTGAAGATCTTTAAGTAAAAATTTCTCAAGGAATCAAAATGGTAATCGAAAACAACAACGAACGAATTATTATCAAGGCGAAAAGCCGCCCCATGATCCTCCCCGAGGAGAATAGCTCCCCCAAGGAGCTATTTATGGCGATCTGCGACGCGATCCGCGAGGGCGGCTATAACCCCGTTTCTCAGATCGTCGGATATATCATCTCCGAGGATCCCACCCATATCACCAACTATAAAAACGCAAGAACGCTGATCGGCAAGCTCGACCGCGACGACCTGCTTGCGGAAATGGTGGAATACTACATCCGTGCCTTGGAGCAGGAGCTCGACGGCAACGGCGATACAAAATGACGATATGAGCTATAAGATCTATACACCGAGCGGTATTGCGACAGCCCCTCCCGAAGGGAAAGCTGTCGTGGCGCTCGGAATATTTGACGGCGTACACGCCGCCCACCGTACGCTTCTCAGAAGCGCCCTCTCTCTTGGAAAATCTCTTGGTGCGGAGCTTGTCGGCGCGTGGTGCTTCGGCGACTCCCCCGCAAGCCTGCTTGGCGGCGAGGAGATCCCTCAGCTCTGCACGCTTGAGGATAAGGTCAATACCCTGCTCTCCCTCGGTCTTGATTTCGTAGCCGTGGGAGATTTTAAAAGTCTTCGCTCACTCAGCGCCTGCGACTTCATTCACCGCGTGCTGATGAAAGAGCTGCACTGCATCGGTGCCGCTTGCGGCTTCAATCACCGCTTCGGCTATATGGGGCAAGGCACTCCCGAAATGCTTGCCGAGGCCTTCGGCAGGGATGCCGTGGCGGTGCTCCCCGAGGTCAAGCTCTTCTCCGAGACCGTCAGCTCCTCCGCGATCAGAGCGCTGATCGCCGACGGGCAGGTCGGGCGCGCACAGCTGATGCTTGGCAGACCCTTTTCGCTGAAAGCACCCGTACTCACGGGCAAAAGGCTTGGTCGCAGCCTCGGCTTTCCCACCGCGAATCAGTATTTCCCCGCAGGCACCGTAACCCCCGCCCACGGGATCTACGCCACCGTTTGCACCACCGAGGACGGCAAAAGATACGTTGGTGTTTCCAACGTAGGCATCCGTCCTACCATCACCGACGGCAGTGACCGCCACGAGCCCAACTGCGAGACCTATATACACGGCTTTTCGGGCAACCTGTACGGACGGGCGCTGAAGGTGGAATTCTATGAATTTTTGCGACCCGAAATGAAATTCCGATCCACGGAAGAGCTGAAGGCGCAGATCGAAAAGGATCTGGCCTCGGCGCTCACGTACTTCGAGGGGCTTGACTCCCCCGCACTCTGATACTCTACCGATATTTTTTGAAAGGAGCCCGCTATGTCGAAAAAAAGCGGCTTACAAATAAAACGTCTTGCCGCTCTTGCGGTGCTGATCCTTTTGACCGTCACGCTCATTCCCGCGTTGGCGCTCCCCCTTTCGGCGGCAGATGCCACTCCCCCTACCCCGCCCGCGGTCAGCGGCGGCGAGGCGATCGTGCTCTACGATAAGACCCACGGGCGCTATCTTGTGGAGCTAAACGGCGCGGATATGCTGCACACCTCCACAAGCGCCAAGATCATGACGGGGCTTCTCGCCTGCGAGCTGCTCGCCGACAGAACGCAGGAAACGGTTGCCATCACCGAGGAAATGCTCTCGGCTGTGGCAGGCTATAATATGAAGCTGCAGGCAGGCGAGCAGATCAAGATCATCGACCTGCTCTACGGCGCCATCTGCGGCTCGTATAACGACGCGGCTTACGCGCTGGCGCATCTCTGCGGCGGCAGTACCGACGGCTTTGTGGCGCTGATGAACGAAAAAGCCCTTTCCCTTGGCGCAAAGGCGACGGTCTATACCAATCCCTTGGGCTACCCCGACAGCGCGGGAATGATCACCACAGCCTACGACACCCTGAAGATCGCCCTTGCGGCATCCGAAAATCCGCTGTATATGGAGATCAGCTCGGCTGTTAAATACACAGCCTCCACCACCAACAGAAGCGACGCAAGGCAGTTTTACAACCGAAACTACCTGATATCCTCTGCCGCCGACCCCCGCTATTATAACGCGTCCTGCGCGGGCATGAACGCGGGTTATTCGGGTGAGGCGGGCGGATGGAGCGTTGTGACCCTCGCCCACGACGACGGCGCCGACTATATCTGCGTGCTGCTGGGCGGCAAGGAGAACGAGGACGGCAGCCGCATATACGCATACGAAAGCGTCAATACGCTTGTCAATTGGGCGAAAAAGACCTATAACCTCTACACCGTATTCCCCGAGGGCGCACAGCTGGGCACCACCGAGATCGGTCTTACAAGCCTTGCGGAAAACGACGCGCCATATATCACGGCAAGCGCGCTTGAGGTCTACGTTCCCACCACGGTCAGCGGAAGCCTCAGCTACTCCATTGACATCGACGAGGATCTGAAGGCTCCCCTATCGGCAGGCGACGAGATCGGGCGCGTCACGGTCACGTCCTACGGCGAGATCGTGGGCACCTGCCCCCTCCTGCTGAAGGAGGACTACGAGGTCAACGGCGTGATGCTGGTCATCGACCGCATCGGCGCGTACACCAAAAGCCGCGCCTTTGTGGCAACCATCGTCTGCTTTGTCCTCTTGCTTGCGGGCACGCTCCTGTACCGACGGCTGACAAGATATGAGTCTCACGGAAGATATACGAGGAAGATGTGAAAAGCAAGCCCTGCAAGGCTTTTGAAAAGCAAAATCAGATTTCACAAAATACAACAGAAAAGGAAGGCAGCGTGAAAGTTACTTCTGACTTATAGGTAAATTAACTGTTTCCCGCGCGAATTTTGCCGGGTGGCAAAATTCATCGATTACTATTTGTGTTGCCGCAAGACGGCAGAATGGAGATTAATATGAATCTATCAAAAGCTGCAAAAGAAAGATTGATTATCGTCGCACACCGAGGCGAAGCGGGCGGAAATATTCCCTGCAACACCCTCGCCTCCTATGATGCCGCAGTGCGCCACGGTGCAGATATGATCGAGGTAGATGCCAATATGAGCGCGGACGGAACGCTTTTCAGCTTCCACCCGAAAATGGAGCGCCGCCACTTGAATACCGATTGCTCCCTCACCCTTATGCACGACGAGGAAATCCGCGCCCTCCGCTACGTCAATTATGACAGAGACGTCACCCAATTCGGCATTCCTACTCTTGACGAAATATTCGCAAGATACAAGGGACGCTGTTTTATCAACATCGACAAATTCTGGCTTTATCCCAAGGAGATCACCGACCTTATCCGCAAGCACGATATGGTGGATCAGATCGTGGTAAAAACCTCGCCCAAAAAGGAAATGTTCGACCTCATCGAGGAATACGCCCCCGAGATCGCGTATCTCCCCATTCTCAACAAGATCAGCCTCGGCACACACGAGGATCTGATGTCAAGGAACGTCAACTACGTTGGTGCGGAGCTGGTCTTTGACACCTTGGATTGCGAGGTGGGAAGTGCCGACTTTATCGAAAAGCTACACCGCGACGGAAAACTGGCTTGGGCAAACGCCATTATCTATAATTACAAGGCTCAGCTCTCCGCAGGTCACTCCGACGATTCCTCTATTGCGGGCGATCCCGAAAGCGGCTGGGGTTGGCTTGCCGACCGCGGATACGACATTATCCAAACCGACTGGACTCTCGCTATGCGCCTCTATCTCGAAAGCACGGGAAGAAGATTCAAAAAGGCATAATTCAGCAGATTTTCTTCTGCTATAAGTCAAAAACCCCACAGACGGCATGGTCTGTGGGGTTTTTTGATGTGTCTTGCTTACAACAGAACGAGAGAACGGCATACAGTGTGATACAACGCTGTTTTTGCATCATCACAGCGCTGTTCACAAAATTATCACTAAATATATTTGTCAAATTCACATAATTTTGGTATAATATGAACAAGAAGGCAATGTTTACAAAATTTTCATACATTTCTTGTCACGTTTTACGCTTTCTTTCGTTATAGGCATTAACGAAGGATTACAACGCAAAAGGAGGACAACGATATGATGCGTTTTTTAATGAAATTGATGAACCGAGTGATTCCTCTGCTCTTTCGCAGGATTCTTGCATAGAGTAATCTCTGTGCTTGAAAACGTTTTTCGTAAGTGCGTATTATTTTAAATCATATTTTGTAGGAATTATTAATGAAAAAGAAAATAATCTTGACGATGCTTTCGATGATTTTGATCGTTGCTTTGTGTCAGAACACGGTTGCTTTTGCTGTTGACAGCATCGGCAATATTACAGAAGAAGAGATCGTTGTAAACAACGTATATAACAAATTGCACTTTTATTTGAATGAAGAGCAGTATTACACGATCGACAGTTACGCCGAATTGGTTGATGCAACCGATTATGCCATCTATCACGCTTCGGAATATGCCATTCTTTCCGAAAACTCCCGTGGCTCGGAGATTTCAACCTATCAAATTACAGTGGAATTTGATAGCGGCTTTATGGATACGGAATATTATAAAGCTTTGATGGCAGAAAGAGAAACGATTACAACAATTGACGGAGTACGCGATTTCAGAAGCCGTTTGAATTCGTTTTCAAAGACCTATCATACACAACTGATACAAAACAATATGAATATGCTCAATGCGGTGGATTATGAATCTGCAAGCCCCGTAGGCTATTCGCCGTTTGTAATTCTTGATACCGAGGTTGAAAACGTTACGGCAAGCTCTCTGTTGAGCTTGGCAAGAAATAATCAAGTAATGAACATTTCGATTTCCGGTGAAGAAGAAATCACGCCAATCGAAGATGTAGAGGAAACAGAAACAATTGCAAGTACAGCTGCTACGGCTTCTGACCCCAATACTTGGGAACAGGCTCTGAGAGATATTAATGCATATAATATTGTGACAAATGGAACATATACTGGAGAGGGAATCCGAATTGGTATATTAGAAGGCGGAGGTGTATGTAATATACAAAATGCAGGATTGATTGATAAAGACATCCATCCAAGACCGGGGCAAGATACAAGCACTCATGCAACGATGGTTACGTCGATTGTAACGCAAATCGCACCGGATGCCACATATTATGTTGGCAAAAGAATGTCAGGAGAAGGGCTTGATTGGTTTATAGAGAATGATTGTGATGTTGTTAATCATAGTAGTTATATCCCGCATAATGATGATGAGTATGGGTTTCAGTATAGATATGACATTGATGCAGTATTTGATTACCAAATTTATGCACATTGCATTGCTTATGTAAAATCGGCAGGCAATAATACTACCGGTGATCATACTGTGACTTCTCCCGGATATGCTTTTAACGCTATCACAGTTGGAGGAGTAAAAACAGATGCATCAGGAAATTTAGTACATCATAGTAATTCCAGTTACGTATCTTTTTATCCAATAGTAAAACCGAATATTGTAGCGAAATTCAAAATAATGGATATTCCGTATTACGTAAATGATGAAGGTACCAGTGAAGGCGGTGGAACGAGTGTTGCTGCGGCTCAAGTAACCGGATGTATCGCGCTATTTTTAGAATATAGTCCTGATTATTCTCTTTTCCCTGAAATGATTCTATCGTTAATAACTGCTAATGCCAACAAGCCATTTGATTATATTTCCGGAACCCCTCTGTTTGGTAACTTTGACGAAAAAATGGGAGCAGGAGTAATTAATTTAGAAAGCATGATTGCTAATAGTGACCAGTGTGTTGTTTTTACTCATTCAGGAATATCCCCTGGATTTGAATTGGGCGAACAAAACATTTATATGTTTCAAAATTTCGATTTGCAGGTAGCACTTGCATGGTTAGTAAGCACTGATGGAACAATTACTCAGTATAGTGTAGATGATGTAACAACGACTTACTTGACAAACTATGATTTGTTTATATATGATGCATTGGGAAACATAGTTGCACAATCCAATCTAACATACAGTAATGTCGAAATAATCCGCTTTACAGCACCATCGTCAGGCATGTATAGAATCTCTATAATACAAGGGGTTGGTGTTAATCCGGATGATTATCTCGACTATGTTGCTTTATCATTCAGAGTATTAAACTGATAGATTTAGGAGGTTTTATTGATGCGATATAAACAGATATTATTGATTTGCTTAATTATTTGTATATTGATAATCATTTCGTCATGTTCAAATTTCCCTGCATCTGGAAATGAAACAGCCTCTTCAACTAATCAACAAGAACAGACAACCGAACGTCAAAACTCGGACATCGTGTATTGGCCATCGCAAGGCAACGCAAATATGAACTTAGATATCACTGTGTCATATCCCGAAATTGAAGATAGGGAACCCGACCTTGAAAGCGTTGATTATTCCAAGCTTTCATTTTGCACCGATATTTTAACCTATTCCGACGATCTGCAGCTTTCGCTAGATGATCTATCAATTTCGAAATATGCAAGAAAAATGAAAGAGCTTGTTGAAGCCAATAAGAGCGAGTGGAAGCAAGTTACAAGCTACGATCAAGGCTTGGAGCTGTTGAAGGGGATCATTGCTGACAGTAAGAACACAGATTGTGCCATCATACTCATTATCGACTATACTACTTTTCCGGGTATATATGCCGTTGACACCCGTTATAAGGAAAACTGTGAACTTGAATGGAATGGCGGAGAAAAACAGTGTATTTGGTTTTATTCAAAAGATTGGATTGAAGGCGGATTCACTCCCTCTCCCGAAAAGCTGATGGAGGCCTTTGAGCGATATACGAGGTATTCCAAGGTCACAAGCGTGGTCATCTCCGCAGTTCCGATTCCTACAGAGCAATAATATTTCCATCAGTTCAAAAAGGCGGCTCCCATGGCGTGATACTCTTAACGGAGTATCACGCCAACTCTATTCGCCTGCGGCGAGTTCTATTGCTTCGCAGTTCTATTCGTCTTACGACGAGTGATATTCGCTACGCGAGTTCTAGGCGAATAGACTATCACTGTGAGGCGAAGCCGAACAATATCACTGCCCGTAGGGCAATATCACTCTTTGCGTCAGCAAAGAATATCACTTATAAATAGCAGAAAAGAGAGAGTTTTGCGGAATTCTGTTTCCGAATTACTCTCTCTTCTGTTTTTTGATTTGTTAGTGGGTTGAGCGACATTCCAAATCGTAGGGGAGGGGTCTCCCCTACACAGCTCATCTGAACGCTAAATCCCAATTTACACCCTACTTAATCTCCAATTCCTTCTTCAGCCTCTTGATCTCCTCGGCGTCGGGGAGCTTACGCTCGTCGTAACGATAGCCGATATAAAGCCGGAAAAGCTCGCCCTCGGAGGGCGTTTTTTCTTGCTTCCCTTCGATCTCGGAGGGGGTGTCGCTGGCGTAGATCAAGCGCCCTTCTTCAGCTTGCCCGCGATCATCTGCCTGTAGAGATAGCGCATCCGCTCTCTTTCGCTCTGCAGATGCTTCCACTTCGGCGGCTTTGCCGTCTTTGCGGCGATCTCCTCTTCTCTTCCCGTCACGCGGTCAAAAATGACCATCGTTTTGCCGCCGAGCACGCTCTTGTTGCTCCGCTTGAAGCCAAGCCTCTCGGCAAACCGCTCAAAGAAGCGTTGCATCTTGGAAAACAGCCTCTGCATTCCTCTTGTCGCCGCCTGCCGCCACTTGTCGCGCCAGAGACTGCGCACAAGCCACACCGCTCCCGCGATGCAGACCGCAATGCCGATCAGCATAAAGGATTGCGTCAGCGTATCGGTTGGGCGATCCACCGTCCAATAATAGACGAGCGTTGCCGCCGTTGCCGCGAGGATGAAAAGCAATATCTCGCGCCAATAATTCTTGATAAATTTCATATTTTCGCCCCCTGTTATGTCAAATTCACTACGCTGACGCTCTTTCCAACGCGCTGAAGCGCGCGTATCAGCTCTGCATTTTTGCTGTCAACGTAAGGGGTAATGTAATAAATATCGGTCTCGGGGGGCAGCTCAACCGCCTCGCGGAGCAAGGAATTCATCGAATAATCCCGCCTTGCGTAAGCCGAGATCTGCGAAAAGCACTCCAATATCTTTTTCGTGTGCAGATTGCCCGTGCTGCAAGGGATACTGACGAAGCGCGATTGCTCGGTGGCGCAGTTTGCCGCAAATCCGACTCTGCCGCCGTAGATCTGCGCCTGACAGAACAGGTGGCAGGCACAGCGCAGGCCGTTTTCCAGCATCTCGCTGTATTTTTCGAAGTTTTCCGCGCCTCCGTAATCGGTGAGGTCGAGATAGATCATGGTGTCAAAATTGCGCGAGCTTTCGTAGAAATTGCACATCAGCTGACGCACACCGCCCGAAAAAGAGCGCACCGAGGCCTTGAAATTGACCTGTCGCATAGAATCTCCGGGTATGTAGCGGCGGATGCCCGAGAAAAAGAAGGGATCCTCCACGTACTTGCGGTTGGCAATGGCATCTCCCGCGATCTTGATCTCCTCCGACAGATCCACGTCGGCAAAATACTTGTCGGGATAGACGAAAACGTCGATGGGAACGTCAAAAACAAACTCGTTTTTGAGATAGGTCAAGCTTGCATTGTGCAGCTTGTAATGATCGCGCTTATTAGAGGTGACCTCGTGTATCCTCTGCACCGTTGAGCAGGGCGGAATGTGGAAAATGCTGGTGGATTTGGTGTATTCCGAGCATTTCACGCCGTCCACCGTTAAGCCCGAGGGCACGAAAAAGTCCATTTCCACGAAAAAGAGCGGAAAGAGCGTTGGATTGTGCAAAACCTCGGTCATAGTGAAGCTCTCGCCCGCAAAGACGCCGTCGGTGGAAAAGTACCGCGTGTATTCGATGCGCCCAAGCGCCCGAAGCTTCAGCTTGCGGTAGAGCGTCAGCAAAAGATAGATGCCGACGATGACGGCAAGGGTGATCCACGGCCAGGGCTTTGACAGCACGCGGCGAACCGTGTCGCCAAGATTGTTTATAAAATCAAGCATATCTTATGCCTTTCGCGCAAAGCTGTTCTGCTCGCTGGGCACGGGAAGCTTTTCGAGAAGACCCGAGATCAGCTCCTCGCCAAGGTTTCCGCGGTGGAAGAAGTTGTTGTTGAACACGATACGGTGCGACAGCGTGGGGAGGGATGCGCGCTTCACGTCGTCGGGCAGTACGTGGTCGCGACCCGAGATCGCCGCAAAGCCCTGCGCCACGCGCACAAGCGCGATCATCGCACGGGGGCTGGCACCGAGGATCACTTCGCTTCCCTTTCTCGTCGCCTCGCAGATCGACGCGGCATAGGACAGGATGTCGTCGTGCACGTAGACCTCGGCAAGCTCGCGTCTTGCGGCAAGCACGGTCTCCTTGTCGATTGCCTCGCCCGTCTCTTCGGTACGCGCTCCCGCAAGCTTGCGGCGCAGGATCTCCACGCTCTCGCTGTGGGAGGGGTAGCCCATACTTGTCTTGATCAGGAAACGGTCGAGCTGTGCCTCGGGGAGATCGAAGGTGCCCTTGGTCTCAACGGGGTTCTGCGTGGCGATGACCATAAAGGGCTCGTCAAGGGCGTAGGTCACACCGTCCACGGTGACCTGATGCTCCTCCATGGATTCAAGCAGACCCGATTGGGTCTTGGGCATTGCGCGGTTGATCTCGTCGGCAAGCAGGATATTGGTGAACACGGGACCCTTGACGAAGCGGAATTCATTCTGCTTCATATCAAAGAAATTGACGCCCACAAGGTCACCGGGGAGCATATCGGGAACGCACTGCACTCTTTTGTAGTCAAGAGACAGCGACTGCGCAAAGGTTTTGGAAAGCACGGTCTTGCCCGTACCGGGAACGTCGTCGATCAGCATATGACCGCCGCAAAGCAGCGAGATCACCGCAAGCTCTGCTACGTTTTCTTTTCCGACAATGACCTTGCCAACGCTGGTCATTACGCTGTCGTATACTTTTTTGATGTTTTCGAGGCTCATTCTTTTATCCTGCCTTTGTTTATAATATTTGTTTTTATGGTAAAAAATTGGGATTTAGCGGTGCGAAGCACCGCAGTTATATTCGCCTGTGGCAAGTGGTATTGCCTAAGGCAGTGGTATTCGTCTGCGACGAGTGATATTTGCTACGCAAGTTAAGGAGGCGAATATAATACCACTGTTGCGAAGCAACAATATCACTTCCCGCAAGGGAAATATCACTGTCGCATAAGCGACAATATCACTCCGCCGCAGGTGGAATAACACTCCTTCAAACCACCTACAAATCAAAATCCCAAACAATCAACTTTACACTCTAAATTTTAACACAGATTCGCTCAAATGTCAATGTATTGCATAAAAAAAGGAGGTTGTCCTCCATTTCTTTATGATTTGCCGTTTTGGTAAGCTTAGCGGTGGGTTAATGAGTAGGGCGGGGCGCACTAGCGGAGTCTGTGCAATGCTCCCGCCGCATTGTCAATCCAAATCATTCGTCACGGCGGGAGTAAACCCCCGCCCTACGGATTTGAACATTCGCAAATCGGTTGCCGTATTTTGTAAAAAAAGCGACTTTGGCCTTTTTAATAATCATATCCGAACAAGTGTAATCGGCTTGTTCTTTTTTTTCGCATATTTCAAGGTATACTGCGCGCCTTTCGAGCGACCGTCCCAAATAATAATCACCGCATCAGCCATATCCACCATCATTTCGTTACGCTTGATCGGTGCAGTGCGCCCGTAAAGATCATACCGCGGACGTATGATATATTTGGAAAGGCGGTGCTCATCGGCATACTTCTCCGCCAAGCTGTCTATCCCACGCGCGCCACCGCTGATAATCGTATCAACCTCCGCCCCGATATACTCCGACAAATCAAAGCTCGTAATACTCCGCGAGCCTGCGATAAGCAATTTCATTGTATGTCCCCCTTATCATCAATATATACTTATATAAGTATATACCTAATCAGAGAAATTGTCAATTAGGTATATCTCCGATAAAATATATATTAAAGGGGGGATATTCATGGTAAGATTAACGATTGATAAGTATTTAAACAAGTGCGGCATCACACGCTACGAGTTAGCCAAGCGCACCGAGATTAAATTTCAAACCATAGACCGCTATTATAAAAACCGAGTCGTACGCTATGATTGCTACATTTTAGACCGCATTTGCGCCGCTTTGGAATGTAATATTTGCGACATTATCGAATACGTGAAGGATGATGAAGCTCAAAATCCTTGACGAGTCAGATCATATAAAAAACGATATGGATTTTTGCTCCATATCGTTTTTTCTTATTTCCACCTTCCAAGCTCTTCCCTCTTCTTCTGCTCCTCAAGCTCTTTTTTCTGCTTTTCGTACTCCTTGTCCATCATCTTCATATCGTCGTGAAGCTCTTTGATGTTGAGAAAAATCGCAATTGCACTTCCGATGATCGTGGGGATGAGAAACAGGGCGATGCTTGCCCATTTTGTAGCGATGGGGAAAAAGAAGATGAAAGGGATCGCAAATGCGCCGCTGATGAGAAAGGTATATCCCACCGCCATGCGCTCCTTGCCGCTGTGGGCAGTCTTATAGGAGTCAACGACCTCAAGCTTACCCTCGCCGCGTGTGTCCTTTTTGTATTTGAAATCCACGTTTGAAAGTAGCCTGACCTTGCCACCGTAAAAGTACGCGATCTCCTTGATGAGAAGGATGCCGAGGATGACGTGCACAAGGCATACCGCCGCGGGAATCAGAGAATCGACAACAATATTCAATTGTTCCTTCAGCATCAGCGCGCACATTCCCGTTATAACGGCAACGGCGGCGTAGATCATAAAAATCAGTTTTTTCATTTTGTGTTTATTATACAGCAGTGGGGGCAATTTGACACGTTATATGATAGGGAGGAACCCCCCACTTGTGCGGTTCCTCCCTCTTTCGGCTTTGCCGAAATTCACCCTCTTCTGTGGCGCTTTCTAACGGTAAGGAATTTCGCGCCTTGCGAGGCGCGACTCAGGGCTCTGCCCTAAGAACCCGCAAGCCTTTAAAAAGGCTTGAGCGAAACCTTCAAAAAGACATCGCCGTGACGTACCGCCAAATCGCAATTTATTATCTCATTCAAAGGTTTTGAAAGAGGCAGGGGGAGCGCGAGGGGGTGGAGAAAAGCTTTTTCAAAAGTTTTCTCTGCCCCCTCGCAAACCATATATTACATATTACTTCTCTTCCGCAATTCCCTTAACGGACGCAACAAGGCCTGCCACGTTCTGAATCTCGGAGGGGATAATGATCTTTGTTGCCTGGCCGTTTGCAACCTTTTCAAGAGACTCAAGGCTCTTGAGGGCAACCACACCCTCGCCGGGGTTGGCTTCATTGATCATCTTGATACCGTCGGCGGTTGCCTGCTGGATCTTGAGGATCGCCTCTGCTTCACCCTCCGCCTTCAGCACCTGAGACTGCTTTTCAGCCTCCGCGCGGAGAATGCGGGACTGCTTCTCTGCCTCCGCGTCAAGGATCTGCGACTGCTTACGACCCTCTGCAAGCAGGATCGCGGAGTTCTTTTCACCCTCTGCTCTGAGGATCGATTCACGTCTTTCACGCTCTGCCTTCATCTGCTTTTCCATCGCGTCCTGAATTTCCTTGGGAGGAATGATATTCTTCAGCTCAACACGGCTGACCTTGATACCCCAAGGGTCGGTTGCCTCGTCGAGGATCGCGCGCATCTTTGCGTTGATGATATCACGGGAGGTGAGCGTTTCGTCAAGCTCCATATCACCGATGATGTTACGGAGCGTTGTGGAGGTCAGGTTTTCGATCGCGGTCATAGGGGTTGCGTGACCGTAGGAATAGAGCTTGGGGTCTGTGATCATATAGAAAACAACGGTATCGATCTGCATTCTGACGTTATCCTTTGTGATAACCGGCTGCGGAGCGCCGTCGAGCACCTGCTCCATCTTATTGATCTTCTTCGCGATCTTATCGATGAAGGGGAGCTTGAAGTGAAGTCCCGTGCCCCAAGTGGTGTGATATGCGCCGAGGCGCTCGATAACGTACGCTCTTGCCTGAGGTACGACGTGGATGTTGGAGATGATCAGCAATACGACAACGACTGCAATTCCGATCAAAATAATTTCAAGAGGTCCCATAGTTTCAATCCTTTCTTAAATACAAGTTTTTCGTCAAGACTTCTTCCGTCTGCATATCAGCTTGACACCCGATATACTCTCTACAGTCACAAATTCACCCGCTACAGCGGTCTCGCTGTCCACAGCCATGCGTGCGCTCCAGACCTTACCGTCGATCTTGACAGCGCCCGTCATATCGGAGTTTACGATATCCTCCTCAACACGCGCCAATCGACCGATCAGAAGATCGGTATCGGTCTTTGACCTGCCAACGTTCTTCAGCAGCATTCTTCTGAAGAATTTGAACGCCAGCACCATCAAAACGGCAGACAGCACCACGAACACCGTCCACTGAATCCACTCCTGCACCCCAAAAAGCGACAGCAAAAGCGAGATCAGCGCGCCGGGCATAAACCATATCGCAACCAGCTCCGCGGTTTGCGATTCGACGATCAGCGCGGTAACGAATATGACCGCCCACGTGATTGTCATTACGTAATCTCCCATTGATCAAACCTTCCTTTCATCCATTGTGATCCGAGAAGCGACGACCTATTCCTCGCCTTTTCTCTTATCTTGTCTTAATTATACCACACGGTCACGTGATTGTCAATAACATTCGTATAAAAATATTATACAAATCTGATCTTATGTTTTCGTACAGATTGCACAAAAAGGCATCTTTTCCCTTCACCGCCGTGCAATTCGTCAGTTTTTGAACACCACGTCAATGATATCCATGACCAAAAGCTCGCCCGTGCTGTCGTTGATCACGAAATACTGCGGGCGGGATGCGTCGGGCTCAACGGTGTCTCTGAAGCTGCCGTTATTCTCGTGGATCTTATACTCCACCTTCAGAACGTATTCGGTATACGTGCCGCCCGCTCCCTCCTTCTTGCTCTCGCTCTCCTTGGTTACGGTAATATCGTAGAGCTGCTGCTGCGTGAAGCTGTCAAAATGCCCCACGGATTCGTGAACAAGGCTGTTATAGGTATCGCTATCGCCCGCAATGATGGCATTCAAGAGCTCGTATATCAGCTTGAAGCCCTCGCCGTTCTGTCCTGAGGTCTCGTCATCCACGCCAACCGTCACTCCCGTTCTCGGGTCGTAAAGATAGATGGCACGGTCATACTTGAGGTATTCCTCATACTCCATAATGTCAAAGCCCTCCTCCTTGGTTTCCCAAAGCTTTTCGGGATCGACGGGCGGGACCGTCTCGCGCTCAACCCCTCCGTTATCCAGAAGCCCGGGGATCGACGTGCAGATCAGCAGAAGCGCCAGCGCTCCCACAAAGGAGGCGATGATAATGATCTTCGTTCTTTTGTGCTTTTCCGCGGGGGTCAACTCTTTTTTCTCTTTTTCCATAATTGCAATCCTTTTCAGTTTGATATCGTTAAATTCATTATATCATAAATTCTTTTGTTTTGCAACAAAAAATATCGTCATTATGTTAAATTATATTTCCCGACGCACGGCGATATTTTTACATAATAATGAAATGTGGAAAAAGTAAAAATTGTTATTGTTTTCTTGAAAAAAGTGTGGTATAATTTATAATGTAATATTATTTTCAATTTTACCCATCCCCTTATGAAAGGAAACCGCAACACTATGAAATACCTTGTACTGATCCCCGACGGAATGGCAGACGAAAAGATTCCGTCGCTTGATAATAAAACCCCCATGGAGGCGGCAAAGAAGCCCTGCATGGACAGTCTGGCCTCCCGCTCTCTCGTGGGTCTCGTTTCCAACGTGCCCCAGGGTATGGTTCCCGAAAGCGACACCGCCAATATGGCGATCCTCTCCTTTGACCCCAAGGTCTATTCCAAGGGCCGCTCCCCTCTCGAGGCGGTCAGTATGGGACTTACCATGACACCCGGTCAGGTGGCATACCGTTGCAATATCGTTACGCTTTCCGACGAGGGTGACTACGACGAGAAGATCATGCTGGACCACAGCGCAGACGAGATCACCACCGCCGAGGCGGACGAGCTGATCAAAGCGCTTGACGCCGCTCTCGGCAACGAGGCGCGCCGCTTCTACACCGGCGTCAGCTATCGTCACTGCATCCTTTGGGAGGGCGGCTGTGATACCTACAATTTCATGCGTCCCCACGACATTCTCGGTCAGCATATCAAGGAATATCTCCCCTCGGGCGAGGACGGCAAGGTCTTTTACGAGCTGATGCGCGCAAGCTGGGATATCCTCAATCATCATCCCGTCAACGAGGCTCGCCGCGCCCGCGGTCTCAGACCCGCCAACTCGATCTGGCTCTGGAGCCCCGGCAAAAAGCCCGCGCTTCCCTCCTTTAAGGACAAATGGGGACTTGACGCGACCGTCATATCCGCCGTTGACCTGATCAAGGGCATCGGTCTTTGCGCAGGTATGAGATCCGTAGACGTTGAGGGCGCTACGGGCAACGTACATACCAACTACGACGGCAAGGCGCAGGCGGCGATCGAAGCCTTCAGAAGCGGTAGCGACTACGTCTACATTCACGTGGAAGGTCCCGACGAGTGCGGTCACAGAGCCGAGACCGAAAACAAGGTGCTCTCGGTTGAGCTGATCGACAGCAAGATCCTCGCTCCCGTTTACGAATATCTGAAGAGCACGGGCGAGGACTTCAAGATCATGGTCCTTCCCGACCACCCCACCCCCGTCCGTCTCCGCACCCACACCATCGACCCCGTACCCTTTATGATCTACTCCTCCAAGGAGGACAAGATCGGCGTCACCTCCTTCACCGAGGCAGATGCCGAAAAGACAGGTCTTTATATTCCCCACGGCTTCACGCTGATGGAGCAATTTATTGAAAAATAATCGAGGTGCTTATGAATCAGAATCCCGAGATCGACAACGAGGCTGTAAGCGAAAAGCCGAAAAGCGGCGCGCTCGGCCTGCTCACAGGTCTGTTGGACTATGCAGAGATCATTGCCGCATCCATTCTCGCCGTGCTTCTCATCTTCACCTTTGCCGTACGGCTTTGCAGGGTGGACGGCGACTCTATGAACAAAACGCTGTTACACACCGAGATGCTTCTCACCACCAATGCCTTTTACGAGCCCGAGCAGGGTGATATTATCGTCTTTCATTCCGTCGATTCCCAATTCAGCAAGCCTCTTGTCAAACGAGTGATCGCCACCGAGGGTCAGACCGTTGTGATCGACCTGACCGACAAGAAGGTTTTCGTGGACGGCGTTCTGCTCGACGAGCCCTACGTTTACCTTGACACGGGGATCTACAATCCCAACGGCTATTTTGACAGAAGCAAGCTTACCACCGACGAAAACGGTCACACCGTGTTTACCGATACCGTTCCCGAGGGTATGCTCTTCGTAATGGGCGATAACCGAAACCATTCCTCCGATTCCCGCTCCCGCGCCGTCGGTATGGTCGACGAGGATTGCGTCATCGGCAAAGCGCTCCTGCGCCTTAAGCCCTTTACGGTTTTTGACTAACAGTAAGACATATCATAATTACTAAAAGGACTAAAAATTATGCCATCAGAACAGATACAGTGGTTTCCCGGTCATATGGCGAAAACGCGGAGAATGATCTCCGAGAACCTCAAAAACGTAGATATCGTCATTGAGATCCTCGACGCGCGCATTCCCCGCTCCTCCCGTAACCCCGAGATCACCAAATTAATAGAAAACAAGCCCTCGCTGATCCTGCTCAACAAGGCGAACCTTGCCGACCCCGTGCAAAACAAGCTTTGGCAGGAATATTACAGCAGCGACAACACCGCCTGCATCCTCGTGGACTGTCTCACGGGCGAGGGGCTGAACAAGATCTACCCCACCATACGCGAGCTGCTCAAGGAAAAGCTTGAGCGCTATGAAAGCAAGGGTATGACCCGCCGCCTTTACGCTATGGTGCTCGGCATCCCCAACGTGGGCAAATCCACCTTGATCAATAAGCTTTCGGGCGGAAAGAAGGCGAAGGTAGAAAACCGCCCCGGTGTAACCCGCGACAAGCAATGGGTCTCCACGGGAATCGGTCTCGACCTGCTCGATATGCCCGGTATCCTCTGGCCGAAATTTGAGGACAGAACGGTGGGTGAAAACCTTGCCCTCACCGGCGCGATCAAGGACGACATTATGGATATCGAATCCTTGGCTATGGTCTACTGCAACAGAATGAAAAGCCTCTATCCCGACACCCTCTCTGCCCGCTATAAGCTTGGCGATAAGGAAGGCTTTGTTGAGATGGGCGACTACGACCTGCTCTGCCTCATCGGCAAAAAGCGCGGGTTCCTCATTTCGGGCGGCGAGATCAATACCGAAAGAACCGCCGATATGCTGCTTGACGAGTTCCGCGCGGCAAAGCTTGGTAGGATTACACTTGATAGAGTTTGAGGAATTGCGATTTATGGGTGAGATGCACGCCGCCGTGACGATTAATTTAAAACCAATGCCGGCGGACCGTCGAGGACGCCGGTCCCTACAGATCAATCGTTTGATAATCGTTCTACGGTAAGGAAATACACCACAAGCGAATTGTAGGGACCGACGTCCTCGGCGGTCCGCAAAACGAACAATTTGAACCGACGAAACGGCGAGGTTTTGCAATTTCAAACGCTTCGACAAATCAAAATTTGACGTAGGGCGGGGGCTTGCTCCCGCCGTGACGAACGATTTGAACCAACGCAACGGCGGGAG
>JAFTRQ010000096.1 GCA_017462125.1 Clostridia bacterium
GACACATTCGCCCAAAACGAAAGTTTGCTCTTACGAGCTTTTCAAAATAGTTTTTCATAGCGAGTACCTACCTAATAAAATAATAAATCGGGAGACTCCGAATGAATCTCCCGAACAAAAGCAATGTGATCACGCATAGGCGTGCAAAACAATGTTTCTGTTTGATGTGGAGAACAAATCGGTTTTAGACATGTTAAAAGTAATGCACATACAGCAGCACATGCACCCACGGCTCATCATAGCGGTACCGGAATCGTACTTTTTCATGTCCCGTTCTCCTTCTTTTGCATTACCTACTTTTGAGGTTGGTATTATTATAGCACTTAACACCTACCTTGTCAATAGGTTTTAGAAAATTTTCTCAAAAAATTTTTGTATCCTAAGAAGTCAGAAAAAGGTGTCCCTTGCGGAACACCTCTTAGTCTCAGCTATTGAATTGTTTTTTGAACCATCTTCACGAAATATTGATGCACGGACAGGTCATCATTTAGCTCGGGGTGGAAGGCGGTCACAAGCTGATTGCCCTGTCGTGCCGCGACGATGTTACCGCGACACTCCGCGAGTATTTCTACATTATCCGATACTGAATCAATATACGGAGCGCGGATAAAGGTCATGGGGATCTTCCCTATCCCCTCAAATTCACATTCGTCATAAAAGCTACCGAGCTGACGGCCGTATGCGTTTCTGACGGCAACGATATCCATGGTCGCCAAGTGTGTCCGTTCATCGTTTTTTATGCTTTTCGCAAGCAGGATCAGTCCCGCGCAGGTACCGAATACGGGCAGTCCGGTTTCTATCCGTGCCTTCAAGTCATCGAACATACCGAGCTCACGTAGCAGCTTGCCCTGCACCGTACTCTCTCCTCCGGGAATGATCAAGCCGTCAAAAGGCTTCCCGAGGTCGCTTTTTTGGCGAAGCTCTATCGTTGACACGCCTAATCTCTCAAGCATTTGTTCATGCTCCATAAAAGCTCCTTGAAGTGCAAGAACCGCGATCTGCATTACTTGCCTCTTTCCGCCATGAGAAGCTCAATTTCCTGCTCGTTGATTCCGACCATCGCCTCACCGAGATCCTCGGAAAGCTCTGCCAAAAGCTTGGCGTCATTAAAATTGGTCACCGCCTTCACGATCGCCGCTGCTCTCTTTTCGGGATTGCCAGACTTAAAGATACCCGAGCCGACAAACACGCCCTCTGCACCAAGTTGCATCATCAGCGCTGCATCAGCAGGAGTTGCCACACCGCCTGCCGCGAAGTTGACAACAGGAAGCTTCTTGTTTTCATGAACGTACTGCACAAGCTCGTAGGGCACACCAAGCTGCTTTGCCGTGTCGAACAGCTCGTCCTCCGCCATCGAGCCGATACGGCGAATCTCCGCCTGCATCAAACGCATATGTCTGACCGCCTGAACGACATCTCCCGTGCCGGGTTCTCCCTTGGTGCGGATCATGGACGCGCCCTCGTTAATGCGGCGAAGCGCCTCGCCGAGATCCTTTGCGCCGCAAACGAAGGGAACATCAAACTTGGTTTTGTCAATGTGGTACTTGTCATCCGCGGGAGACAACACCTCCGATTCGTCGATGTAATCGATCTCGATTGCCTGCAAGATCTGTGCCTCTGCAAAATGACCGATGCGGCACTTTGCCATGACCGGGATCGACACCGCCTCTTGAATCCCCTTGATCATTTTGGGGTCACTCATACGGGAGACACCGCCTGCCGCGCGGATATCCGCAGGAATCCGTTCCAAAGCCATGACCGCGCAAGCACCTGCCGCCTCTGCGATCCTTGCCTGCTCGGGTGTGGTAACATCCATAATCACACCGCCCTTTAACATCTGGGCGAGATTTTTGTTGAGTTCATATCTTTTTTCTTCCATTTTTGAAAAATCCTCCTTGATTTTCTGATGGAAATAGTATATAATATTTTTTGGCATACGAAAATAGTCAGAAACGGAGAATTTTATATATCCAGATGAAATACATTATTCAAGAAGCAGACCGTGCGCCTGCCTATATTCAACTGTATAAGCAGGTCAGGGACGATATTGTAGCAGGCGTATATCCGTACAATACAAAGCTCCCTTCAAAAAGAATGATTGCCGATGAGGTCGGGGTCAGCACCATCACGGTAGAGCACGCCTATGCGCTTCTGTGCGATGAGGGATATGTGGAGTCCAAGGAACGAAGCGGATTCTTTGTGATCTTTCGAGCCGATGACGGATTTGCCGTTCCTGCAAGCAGAAGATTATCTCATATAGAACACTTGCATACCGATACAAGCGTAGAATTTCCCTTCTCCACCTTAACAAAAACGATGCGAAGTGTCATGACCAATCTGGGAGATTCTATCCTTGAAAGGTCACCCAACGAGGGATGTACCGAGCTGAGAGAGGCGATCAGACAGCATCTTGCAAGGAACAGAGGAATTGTCTGTGATACCGGACAGATCTTTATCGGCTCAGGCTCCGAATATCTCTATACCTTGATCGTCGAGCTGCTTGGCAGAGATCGGATCTACGGCATAGAATCACCATCGTATAAAAAGATCGAGCAGGTCTATCGCGCCGCAGACATTACATATGAATCGCTTCCGCTCGGAGAGGACGGAATTGAAAGCCACTCGCTGTGGGCCTCAAGCGCGGATATTCTGCACATCACACCATACCGAAGCTTCCCCAGCGGTATTACCGCCTCTGCCTCCAAGCGTCACGAATACCTCCGCTTTGCAAGCACCGATGACCGTTATATCATAGAAGATGATTTCGAATCGGAGTTCTCCATCTCCAAAAAGCCCGAAGAAACCCTGTTTGGAAGCTCACCGAATGAGAACGTGATCTATATGAACACCTTTTCCAAAACCATCTCCCCTGCTCTGCGTGTGGGTTATATGGTGTTGCCGAGGCACCTTGTTCCGATCTTTGAAGAAAAACTCGGTTTTTATTCTTGTACCGTCCCTACCTATATACAGTACGTCTTGGCAGAGCTGATATCAAACGGTGACTTTGAACGGCATATCAACCGTGTCAGACGGCAGAAGCGCAAGGAAATGCAGAGAAATCACCGGATATAATAAATGGGCTGTCGCAAGTTTAATTTTTAAGATAGAACCATATACAACAGCAACAAAAAATCGGGGGCATCACTTGAATGACCTCGATTTTTTGTTAGGATTGCACATAGCATTCGCATTTTGTTAATCAATTATTTTTACGGTTATCATGAAATTTCTCCATATCAAATAAAAAATTCATTTCGTATCTACAACGCTCCTACCATTCGATACTACTATACTCGGGGTGATATATTTGATTACGCTCAGTTTATTTACTCCACATCAAAACTTTTGAAAAGTTTACTGTCAATCTCCCGTATCTGTTTAACATAGATCTTCGTCTGATCTGTGAAAACAATACGAGTATTGAGGGAAGGCCTGACCAATGTAAACAATGTTATACGGCACCTCCTCATTCTTGAAAAGCAATCCATGATTCGTAAAGTTGCCCTTTCCTGATGCAAGGAGTTCGCGCCCGATTTTTGCGTAGTCGAGTCCCTCGGAATTATCCGTGGTTACGACACTCGTATTCATCATGTGTTGTCTGCCGACCTTCTCCATATCCTTGAGGTCTTGAATGAGAGTATAGTGGGGCAAATTAAAGGTAAGGTTAATTAGGCCTTTTACGTCACGAGGGTTCTCAATTTCCATAGCTGCGAAGAACGTGTCTTCTTCCTGTCCGTTAAAGCTATCC
>JAFTRQ010000097.1 GCA_017462125.1 Clostridia bacterium
AGCGGTTGGTATCCGTGGTGTGAACCTATCCTTTGACCGTGGCGAGTTCGTCGCGATCACGGGTAAGTCAGGCTCGGGTAAATCAACGCTGCTGAACGTTATCAGCGGAATGGACTCATACGATGAAGGCGAGCTCTATATTGAGGGGCAAACGACTTCCCATTACTTGCAACCCGAATGGGAGGAATACAGACAGAAATATATTTCTTTCATTTTTCAGGATTATAACATCATTGAGAGCTTTACGGTTCTGCAGAACGTGGAGCTGGCTCTTATGCACATTGAGGATAAAAATGCTCGTCGGGAGAGGGCAATGGAGCTCATCCGTCGAGTCGGTCTTGCCTCGCACGTAAAGCAAAAGGGAAGTAAGCTTTCGGGCGGTCAGAAGCAGAGAACAGTCATTGCCCGCGCTCTTGCCAAGGACAGCCCCATCATCCTTGCCGATGAGCCTACCGGAAACCTTGACTCCGCGACATCCAAGGAGATCATCGAGCTTCTCCGTGAGGTATCCAAGGATAAGCTTCTGATCGTCGTTACTCATAACTTCGAGCAGGTTGAGGACTATGCGACAAGACACGTGCGTATCTTTGACGGTGCTGTGGAATCCGATCACGTGATCCACAATACAGCGATCCGCGAGGACGCAAACGCACCAAGAAAGCTCGAAAAGAAGGATAAGAAGAAAGAGATCAAGCGTCAGGTCAAGAACGGTTTTACGCTCGGCAGAACCATTTTTACAGCCAAGCCGAGACTGTCGATCTTTCTGTGCCTTTTGATGCTAATCGGTACAATGGGCATCTTCCTTGTAACTGCGCTTTGCGGAGAGGCAGGTGCGCTATTCGAGCCGCACTATATGTTTAACCATATCGACGGAAGACTCATTCTTTCTAAGCAGAGCGGAGAAGTATTCACCGATGATGAATTAAAAGCTCTTGCCGAGAAGTACGGGGCTGAGGATTATTTGCACATTGACAAGCTTCTTGACGAAGGGGTTATGAATTCCATCGTTATTCCTTGCGGTGAGGATGAAAGACAGTGGAAATATCCGATGGCTAACTCGGTTTACGGAAAGAATTACGGTGATGACGTCGTTGGACGTTATCCCGAGGCAAAGAATGAAGTTCTTCTGTATTTGCCGATTTCCTATCAGCCCTCGATTGGAGAGGATGCCTTGAGCGTTACGGAGATCCTGATAGGCAGATCGACCTATCAGCTCGTCGGCGTGAAGTATTATTACGACAATAACCTCACCCCCGAATGCTTGTTCACCGAGGAGGGCTTCCGAACGGCAACGGCGCTCCATTTCCTGATGGAGTTCTCAAATTATAATATATCTATGACGGTAACGAACGAGGATGGCTCTCAAGCTCATTTTGATCTTTACGAAGTAACCCCGTCCTTTGATATGCCCGCAGATAAGATTTATATCGACTCGGATAAATATGCGTCTTACGTTAAGGGATTGGAGAACTACTCGACCTCAATAGGATATATCGCCACCTATTACAAGTATAACTACAATTACGGGGAATCAACAAAGACCTATACCTTCGAGCACGTCTTTACCGATGCGGACATCACCGGAGAAAAGCCAGAGATCAATACCTTTAACCAGTGGATAGGTGATGACGAAGGTATCATTATCAGTGACGAGTATCTTTGCAAGATTGCGGAGAACGTGCTGACCAACTCCTATTCTCAGGCATCTCTCTTCTTCTCAAACGACCGTGCAGCTCACAATGCAGCAGAACAGCTTCAGGATGACGGATATATTGCTGTTCCTTCCGATACGACCTATGAGCCGGACGCAGGCACGGTTATTTCTAACATTCTTGCCTGCGTTATGATGGCGTTCGTATGGGGACTTGCTATCGTGTTCCTTGCGTTCTTTATCAACCTTTGCTCAAGTAGAACTCTGAGCGCCTTTAAGGGTGATATGGCTATTATGCGTTCGATGGGTATTCAAGTTAACTTCATTCGAATCGGTATGTACGTCAGAATGCTGATCTCGCTGATTCCTGCGTTTATACTGGTTTCTTTGACGGCGCTCCTGATCTTCACAAGTCCTAAATTCAACGAATATTTCGTATATCTCTACGCTTGGCAGTATGCGCTCATCTTTATCGGTATGATCGCTCTGACGGTAAGAACCACCTACAAGCAGATCAAGAAGCTGTTTGGCGAAAGC
>JAFTRQ010000098.1 GCA_017462125.1 Clostridia bacterium
GGAATTTTATAGGATCGCGAACATCGGGATCGTCAATAAGCCTGAGCAAATTGTCATAGGTCGTACGAGCCTTTTGCTCTGTTACTATCACGTATTCGCAACGTTTTGGGGGTGTCGAAAAACGCGAAAATCCTTGATTTATAAGGGATTTCGGCACATGCTATCGTAAGGCTCCCTCCGGGAGGGAGCTGTCGCCGTAGGCGACTGAGGGAGAGTGCGTGCACAGTAAAATTCAGCTAAATTTCAAAATTACGCAGGCTCCTTCCGTCACGCTGTCGCGTGCCACCTCCCTCTCGGAGGGAGGCTTGGTAAAGTGCGGCGTTCAAAAGTTCCAATGTATCTCAATAGGAACATTCCTTGTCCCCTGAATGCGCTTTCCGACCATGATTTTATCGATCAAAATCTCCACCATTTCGCGTGTCAGATGCTCTACTTTTATGTACTGTTCGATCAGCTCGCGACGGTTGTCGCCCACGGCAATTCTGACGTCGATCTCCGCAATTTGTTTTTGACATTCTAATACTTGCGCTTCAAGGCGTTCCTTTTGTGAGGTGAAGTCCTTCGACAGTTCGATAAAGTCCGCCTCGCAGATTAAGCCTCTGACCTTGTCAAGATATAGGTCGCGGACACCTTTGGAAAATTGATTGATCTTACCTTGATAGGTCGCGATCTCGCATTCAAGTGCTTCCTTTCGCTCCGACAGATCTGCGCAGAATTGTACTTTACGCTCCAATTCGTCCATATCGAGATATTCCTGTGACAATCGGTTCAGCTCGTCGATGACCATTTTTTCCAGCCGATCCACCGAGATAAACGCACCCTCGCACGCACCCTTGGCGTAATGTCTGCTGGGGCATTGCAGAAAGTGCCTACCGCCCGACTTTGACGAGCGCATGACGTATCCGCAGGATGCGCAACGCACCTTCTTGGCGAAAAGACCTATCGTGCCAACCTTGAACGGCTTTGCTCGCTCGGAGATCATTCGTTGCACCCTGTCCCACAAAGCGCGATCAATGATCGGTTCGTGTGTGCCTTCCACCCGAAACCATTGCTCCTTGGGACGCGGACGGTTGATGCTCGTTTTATAGGAAATGCTCTCGTACTTGCCTTGCACAAGATTGCCGATGTAGGTCTCATTGGTCAGCATATCCGAAATGGCAAAATACTTCCACAGCGTGCTGTTTTTGCTTGGCGGCAGACTGAAACGAAGACCCTGCATTCGCTTGTACTCGGTGGGGTTGGGGATCCCACGGTCGTTCAGCATCCGCGCGATCGCTGTCTTGCCGTAGCCCTGCGAAAAGAGCGTGAACACCTCTCGCACCACGGCGGCGGCTTCTTCGTCGATGATGAGATGCCCTTTGAGATCGGGGTCCTTTTTGTACCCATACAGAGCAAACGAGCCGATGTGAAAGCCGTTTTTGCGGCGGCTGTCAAGTGCCGATTTTATGCTGTCCGACATATCCTCCAGATACCACTCGTTGACAAGCCCGTTGATCTGACGGCTTTTTTTGTTGCCCTTGTTGGCGGTGTCGGCATTGTCCACAATGCTGACGAAGCGGATGCCCCAAATGGGAAACAGACCGTGTATGTACCTCTCGACCAATTCAAGCTCACGGGTGAATCTCGATTGTGTTTTGCACAGAATAATATCAAATTTTCTCGCCTGTGCGTCAGCAAGTAACCGCTTGAACTCGGGGCGGTTTCTGTCCGAGCCTGCGTAGTCGTCGTCACTGTAAATGCCGTAAAGCTCCCACCCCATTCGGTCTGCGTAGTCGCGGAGCATCGCCTTCTGATTCTGAATGCTGCCCGAATCGTCGGTGGCGTTCTGCTTATTTTTGTCCTCCTCGGACAGTCTGCAATAGATTGCTACTTTTTCTCTCATGTTCTTATCTCCTTCCGGATAAGAACAAGCTGTTTTCCTCCAAGGATATTATACCACAGACTGAACCTATTTGTCATTGACTCGGAGAAAAATTTACACTTTTTCTGCGCTCTAACGTAGTAATCAGCTCTATCCATATATTTGTGTAATCCTCCTTTGTCAAAATCTCGTTCTTAAAAATACTTGTACATATTTCATTTTTGCTATCATTGTTCTCGGCTTTTTCTTTCGCCATATCATTCCTCCCTTCGTTTTTGAAATAAATATATGAAAAATAGCAAGTCCGCTATACCGTTTTCTTTTTTTCCTCTACCTATAAACACGCTCGAGGGTGGCGTTTTTCTGCAAAAAAAGTTGGAAATTCTTTTGAAAATTAAAAAAATGCACTCTGTGGCGGTAAAAATCCGCTTTCAAAGTGCGTTTTGGTTACATCTTTTTGTCATCAGTGGCGGGATTGTTAATGAGCTTGCCGTCCTCGGTGAAGCGTGAGCCATGGCAGGGGCAATCCCACGTATGCTCGGCTTTGTTGTATTTAAGTGCGCATCCGAGGTGAGGACATCGAGGCGCGGTGGGCGTGAGAAGTCCGACGATGGAATCAAATGTGTTGACGGCAAGCTGTGGGCGCAAGACGGTGCGCGAGGGATCGAAAACGGTGGCGTAGGGATTGGGCTTTCCTCGAACGAGATCGCAGAGAATGTCGGCGGCGACCATGGCGTTTGTCATACCCCACTTGTTAAAGCCCGTTGCAACGAAGACGTCGGGAGTGGATCTCGAATATTGACCTATATAAGGTATATCGTCCAAAGTCATGCAATCCTGTGTTGCCCATTTGCCGACAATCTCGGCGTTCTTGTAATGCTTGCGGGCAAAATCTTCAAGCTCCTGCCAGCATCCGCCCTGCTTGCCCGTTCGGTGTCCGCCACCGCCGAGGAGCAAAAGGTCGCCATAATTGCGAAAAGACAAACCCGTGTCCGATTCATCAACGTACATTCCGCCCATGTTCTGCACACCCTTTAAGGCTATGACGTAGGAACGGTGTTGATAGAGCTTTAAGGGATATAGACCGTGCTTGTTGAGCATCGGGAAATGTGTGGCGATAATCAGCTTTTTGTAGGTGATCTCGCCTCGGTTAGTTTTTGCCTTGTTTGGCATTAGTTCCGTGACCTTGGTATGCTCGTAGATCGGCAGATCTTCTGCGATTGCATACAGGAATTTCAACGGGTGGAACTGTGCTTGATCCTTGACACATACAGCGCCTGCAACCGAGAATGGAAGCTCACGAGTCTCCGAAAACTCGGATTTTACGCCGAGACGGTTGAGCGCGGCGACCTCCTTTTCGATCTTCTTGCGGTCACTCGTGGAATAAACGTAGTTATCCCGTATTTCATAGTCACAGTCGATGTTTTCGCAAAGCTTGGCGTATTCCTTGACTGCGTGGGCTTGCGCCTTTGCGTAAAGCCGCGCCCGGTGCTCATCAAAGCGTTTTATCATCTTATCGTAAATCAATCCATGCCCGAGCGTAATCTTCGCCGTGGTGTTCTTGGTAATACCGCCGCAGATCTCCGTCGCCTCTACCAGCATACAATCCACACCCGCATTTTTGAGCTTGTAGGCGCACAAAAGCCCCGCGATCCCGCCGCCGATGATCAAAACGTCGGTCTTTTTGTTCCCACCAAGCGTATTAAATTGCGGCTTCTGTGCCGTTTTTAACCATATGGAATCCATAGTAATCCTCCGAATCCTTAATATGATTAGTTTTGGCGGATTTTTGGGGGATATACTTAACATAATATGCAAAAAGTGATGCCCCTTTTATAGAAGCATCACTTTTCTTGTTTACTTACCGTTTTTGCCGCTATTACTACGGCTTTGGTTATAAGCACTGTTGTTTGGATTCATCTGATTTGAGCGATTGTTGTTATTCGCTCTGTTCGCTGAATTGTTCGGGTTGTTCTGATTCGCGTAGTTGTTAAGCTGACTACGGGAATGAGTATTACCGGATACACCTTTTCCTTTGCTCATGATATAAAACTCCTTGTTAGTAATGAAATCAAAGTATTTGTTTTTTTATGGCAGTCTATTATAAACATTATGAACAGCCTCTAAGTATAGTGAAAATGAGTGTTTGTTGTTATCTCTGTTATTGTTTTTTAATTTGAGATACTCATCACGAATGACATTCCAACCATTTGAATAGGACAATATTTCTTGTAACTTCACATCAATATTTCTACTTAAATTTCTGTATTCAAAAACATATTGATTTTGTGATTTATTATTTTTTAAATAATAGTAACCGTCTGTTTCATTATCATTTTCATAATAGATAATCGCAAAATCGCAACTGTGCAAAACCTTAGATTGCTTCTTATCTATTACTTTTATCGTTATGGCAGAGGTGGAATCTTGCGGAGCAGAGTATTTAGTTCCTCTTAAAGCAAAAGAAAATGCTTGCATAAATTGTCTTTTTACGACATCCGCATTATATTTGTATCCTTGTTCTGGTGCGGCAATTATTAGGTTATAGTCAAAATCATAACCACCGGTTCCATTTTCGATGCGTGTAATTAAATGTCGTTTCCCACTACCAATCAACCGATCTTGGAATTTTGTTTGATGGTGCTCCCACATATAGGTTCTGACTTTGCGAATGATTTTCTCAATTTCTTCTCTTACTGGCTGATATTCAGCCTTCGTAACATACTCGTACATATTTTTCTCCTTTTCTTATCCCCATAGCCGTCCATTCAGCATCAATCACCAAATCATTATATTATACATCAAAAAAATGATTTGTCAATAGTTTTACAAATTTTTCTGAAAAAATTTTCGAAAATTACTTATATTTTTTAAAACATATACATACCCCCCCCGAAACCGCCACACACTAAAAAGAAACGGTTGGGGGCAATATGGATATTATCAAGGTCATATTAACGGCGCTGTTATCGGTAGTGTCGTTGTTTATCATCGCCAAAATAATGGGACACAAGCAGGTGGCGCAGCTTGACTTTTTCGACTACGTTTCGGGCATTACCATCGGTTCCATCGGCGCGGAGCTGGCGACCGAGCTGGAGAAGCCGTATAAGCCGCTGATCGCGCTCTGCGTTTGGGGCGGCGCGTCGCTTTTGCTGAGTCTCCTCGCACACAAGCTGCCAAAAACGAGAAAATATATCAACGGTACGCCCACGATCCTGATGAATGGCGGCAAGCTCTACCGCGAAAATTTGAAGAAGGCGAAGCTTGACCTATCCGAATTTATGCTGCTTTGCCGCGAGCAGGGATATTTTGACCTTGAGGAGATACAAACGGCAATCTTTGAGCACAACGGAAAAGTTTCGATCTTGCCCCGTGCGGCGAACCGCCCCGCAACGCCCGAGGACTTGAAGATTACGGCAAAAGCGACGCACATCGGCGTGGAGGTCATTATGGACGGGCGAATCATGGGAGAGAATCTAACCCGCATGGGCAGAGA
>JAFTRQ010000011.1 GCA_017462125.1 Clostridia bacterium
GCAGCTGATTTGTAATCAGCAGGTTGTTGGTTCGACTCCGATCACCAGCTCCATATGGGGGATTTCCCGAGCGGCCAAAGGGGGCAGACTGTAAATCTGTTGTCACTGACTTCGGTGGTCCGAATCCACCATCCCCCACCAAACACAAAAGGCACTGCAATGCAGTGCCTTTTGTGTTTGGTGGGGTTGCTGTGGTGTTGAGGAACACTATGCCAAATTTGCAAAGCAAATTTGTGCAAGGGTCCTGAATCCACCATAAGCCTATAGTGCTTTTTTGCTGTGTGATGGCGGTCGCTCGGATTACTACGCCAAATCCGCTTGCGGATTTGTGAATTCGCTTGCGGATTTGTGGTTCTGCGCCTGCGCAGAACAGGGGTCACTGAATCCACCGCTAACACATTTCTGTTTCTTCAGTCCGTAGTACTTTTTGTCAAGTGATGCACCATCAAAAATATTTTTATGCCTCATTGACAATCCTCAACGCATATGGTAAAATGAATTATCAAATATTAAGGAGCCCCTATTATGAAACTTGCATCATCAACCGGTGATTTCAGCTTTTACGTACCCACCATAGCAGAAAAAGTTAGAGCCTTCAAGGGCTTGAAATTCAAATACATCAATCTCGAGCAGACTGGCAACGTCCCCGAGCTCTTCAGCGACAACGACGCCGATTATCTCCGCCTTGCCGAGGATTTCGCTGCGGCGAGAGACTTTGCTGGGGTGGAGTACGTGGTCTCCCACGCGCCCTGCCTTAATATTTTTGATAACGCAGACGGTAAAACACCCGAGGTGAAGATCAGAGCCATTCGACGCTCTATTGAGATCTGTCACATTCTCGGAATCAACAGAATCGTCGTTCACGCCTGTCCCTCCCCTGATTTCACCGTGGAGCAATTTTACGAGGAAAACAAGAAGTTTTACAGCAATTTCTTCGATCTTATGGAGAAATACAATATCGAAGTGTTGACCGAAAACTGGGACAACAACGCGACCCACATCACCACAGGTAAGGAGATCCGTGATTTTCTCGACTACGTAGGTCATCCGCTCCTTGGCGCTTGCTGGGATACAGCCCACGGCAACATCGACGGAGTTGCGAGAAAGTTAGGTCAATATCAGAACATCATCGACATCGGCGACAAGCTGAAGGGTATGCACATCTCCGACAACTTCGGTGACAGTCACCACCACAGCTGGCCCTTTGCGGGAAGAATCAAGTTTGACTCTGTGATGCAGGGCTTGCTTGACGTGAATTACGACGGCTATTTCACCTTCGAGGCATCCTACACCCTTCTCCACCATAACAACCCTCCTTACGGACGCGGTGCATGGACGCACAACGGAGAGACCGTTACAAAGCTGCTCGATCCATCGATTGAACTGAAGAAAATGGCGGTGGATCTTCTCTACGAGACAGGCAAATACATACTTGAGACCTACGGTTGCTACGAGGCTTAACGTCTCGAGCATCAAAAAAGCGGAAAGGAGCCCTTATGATCGGTACGATATTCGATATTCAACGATTTTCGGTCCACGACGGACCCGGTATCAGAACCACCGTGTTTATGAAGGGCTGTCCTCTCCGATGCAAGTGGTGTCACAATCCCGAGGGTCTTTCGCGCGCACCTCAGCTTCAGTTTTTTGAGGAAAAATGCATCGGTTGCAAAAGATGCGGCAGCAGAAGCGAGCTCTCCGATGCGGAAAAATGCCCTGCTGAGGCACTTTCCGTCTGCGGAAGAGAGGTCGATGAGGATGAGGTCTTGAAGGAAATTCTCAAGGACCGTTGCTTTTACGCCGAGGATGGCGGAGTCACCTTTTCGGGTGGTGAATGTCTTTTGCAGGCAGATTTCGTAGCGGCGGTGCTCAACAAAGCGAAGGCGCAAGGATTCCGCACCGCTATTGACACCTCGGGCTACGTTCCGTGGGATTCCATCGAAAAAACACTTGATTGCTGTGATCTCTATCTTTACGACGTTAAATGTATCACTCCTTCCCTTCACAAATCTTACACAGGCGTTGACAACGCATTGATCATAGAGAATCTGAAAAAGCTCAACGCTCTTGGCAAGGACATCTGGGTGCGCACACCTATCATTCCCGATTTTAACAACACTGAAACAGAGATCTGCGCAATCGCCGACCTCGTGGCATCGCTTTCCTCCGTCAAGCAGGTCACTTTAATGCCCTATCATACGCTGGGCGCGAGCAAATACAAAACTCTTGGTATCATTTACCCATACGACACAGACAAAAGGATCACGGAAGACGAGCTTTCCTTATTTTCGAAGATATTTTTGGAAAAAGGCATTGCTCTGCGTTGAATTTGAAAGGATCACTATGACGAGAACAGAATTTTTGAGAGAGCAGACCGTATCGGGCGCCAACAAGTGCAAAAGAGCGCCTCTGTGCCCCGTATCGGTAGCCGATCAACCGTTCAGCCTGCCCGAACGAAAAGCGCTTGCCTTGAAGCAGGTATTTGACAGTATGCCGATCTATATCGGTCAAAAGGAGCTGATTGTTGGCACGCGAACACTCTTTACCCCAAACAGAGGCAACGAGGACGGGCACGACGTTTTTGCCTACAGCCTCGGAGCTCGCATTCCTTATATCAACGATCGGGATATTGCCCGATTCGGCTGTGATCAGAGCTACAGCAACAGAACTCACTTCACCCCCGATTTCAGCATCGTGCTGCACAAGGGCATTGACGGTATTATTCAGGAAGCCGAGGAAAAGAAGAAGGATCCCTCCCTTCACTCGGTCAACCTTGAATTTTTATCGGCTGTCGTGATCGCATACAACGGCTTGAAGGGGCTGATCCTTCGTTATGCCGCCGAGGCGGAGCTTATGGCGGAGATTGCCGAGGGCGAGGAAAAAAGCGAGCTTTTAGAAATCGCCCGTGTCTGCCGCAAGATCAGCGGCGCGCGCCCCGATAGCTTTCGCGAGGCGATCCAGCTTCTTTGGTTCACGCATCTCGGTACGATCATCGAAAGCTTTGAATTCGTAAACTACGGCAGGCTCGACGTGATCCTTGGAGAATATCTCAAGGATACCCCGAGGTCTGAGGCTCAGCAGTTGATCGAATGTCTCCTCCTCAAAATGTACGATCAAGTTGACCTTGTTACCACTTACTTGGGCAACTACGCGGCACAGCTCGTCATCACCCTTGGCGGAGTTCTGCAAAACGGAGAGAGCGCGGTCAACGAAGTGACGATGATGTTCCTTGACGCCGCAGGCAAAACGCGCCTTCCCGAGCCCGAATTCAATCTGCGCCTCAGTTCAAAAAGCCCGCCCGAATTTTTAGACAAGGCGGCAGAGCTTACCGTCAGCGGATGCAATTATATCTCCTATTATAACGACGACCTATTTGTGGAGAGCCTGCACCGCGCGGGTATCCCCATAGAATACGCGAGAGACTACGGCTTTGACCTCTGTCAGGATATCAATATCCCCGGAAAGAGTGATTTCTGGATCGTCGGACAAATGGGGCTTGTACAAACGCTGATGAATCTCTTAAGAAGAAAGCGTGATTTTGCAGATTTCAACGAGCTGACAGACGCTTTGAAGGCTGATCTCGCGTGGACTGTCGGCACGCTGGTTTCACGCTTCAACGAGCGCGAGGAGCATCTCACGCTATATGCCCAAGGCAAGCTCGACGAATATTTTGACGGCATCAAGGAAGGAAAGCCTGCCGACCGCGGAGGCAACTCTCCCATGGCGCCCCTTCCCCTCCTCAGCCCACTCTACCACGGAAGCCTTGAAAAGGCGCTCGACGTTGCCTTCGAGCCCTATCCGCTTTACGACAAGGGCATATTTATGGGCACGGCTGTTGAGGGGGTTAATGCCTTGGCGGCGATCAAAAAGACGGTATTCGAGGATAAGCTTTATACACTTGACGAAATATTTACCGCCTGCGAGTCTGATTTCGCAGGTGAGCACGGCAAGATTCTCCAAAGCATCCTTTGGAAATGCCCGAAATGGGGCAACGACGATGATTCCGTCGATATGATCGCCAAGGACGTTCTTGAGTTCTATCTCAAGGAGTGCCAAAAGTACAAGACCTATCTTGGCGGACAGGTGCTTGGCGGCATACATCAGCCACATCCCGTACCTACGGGTAGCAATCTGATGGCGACCCCGGAGGGCAGAGCGGCAAAAGCTCCCGTTTCGGTCACACTCACACCCGAAAGCGGAACGGCGAAATGCGGTCCCACCGCGGCTCTACGCTCCGCAACTAAGCTTGACCCTATGCTGATTCAATGGAACGTTTGCCTGCAGATCAATTATTTTTCCTCGGTTTTCAAGGGAAACGGCGGAAAAGAAACCTTCAAAACGCTGCTCTGCGGCTATTTTTCGGAGGGTGGGCTTCAGCATCAGCCCAACGTTTCCGATGCGGAGGAGCTGAAGCGAGCACAGCTTGAGCCCGAGAAATATAAGGATCTGATCGTTCGTTTGTGGGGCGTTTCCGCTCACTTTGTCGATCTGCCTCGCGAATTGCAGGATGAAATGATTGCAAGATTTAGTTGAGTTTTCTTAACTGTCATTAAAAGCAATATCTTCAGTTTGACAAAAAATAGTTTTTTCAGCGGATTTTTTGTTACAAATTCCCCTCTTGACAAAAATCGATTTTTATGCGATAATAGATATGGTAAGTAATTACCCAATTTTATAAACGTTTGCGTGACTGACGGATATCGCGGAGCACCGCGGAGGATCGCAAGCGTAGCCAAGTATTTTCAGCTTGGCAGGTCTCGATTTTGAGATTTTTAATGCCGACCGTCTGGGCAAACCGTTTTTCTCAAAATCGGTTTGCCCTTTTTTACGTTCCCCGCAATATACAAATGACTATACAGCTCACAAGGAGAAAATTTATGAAGCATAACAATTGGACAGGCTTTCAAAAAGGAGTATGGCAGGACGAGATCAACGTCCGCGACTTTATTCAGCAAAACTACAAGGCTTACGACGGAAACAGCGATTTCCTTGCAGGCCCGACACAAAGAACGAACGGCCTTATGAAAAAGCTCAACGAGCTTTTCGCGCTTGAAAGACAGTACGGCGGCGTTCTTGATATCGATACCGCGACCGTCTCCTCTCTTACAAGCTTTTCACCCGGATATATTGATAAGGACAACGAAATTATCGTCGGAATGCAGACCAACCGCCCTCTCAAGCGCAGTGTCAACCCCTTTGGCGGTATGAGAATGGTGCGTCAGGCATGCGAAGCATACGGATATAAGCTCAGCGAAAAGGTGGAGGAGGAATTCCGCTTCCGCACCACTCACAACGACGGTGTATTCCGCGCATACACAGACGAGATGAGAGCGGCTCGTAAGTGCCACATCATTACAGGTCTTCCCGACGCCTACGGCAGAGGCCGAATTATCGGCGACTACCGCCGCGTTGCTCTTTATGGCATCGACCGTCTCGTTGAGGAAAAGAAAAAGGACAAAGCTGCTCTCGCACTCGGAAACTTCGATTCCGCTACCATCCGTCTCGACGAAGAGGTATCAAGACAGATCATTTTCCTTGGATTTATGAAGGAAATGGCGCAGATGTACGGCTTTGATATCAGCCAGCCTGCTGCAAACGCAAGAGAGGCGATCCAGTGGACCTATTTCGCCTATCTCGCGGCGATCAAGGAGCAGAACGGCGCAGCAATGTCTTTGGGTCGTGTCAGCACCTTCTTTGATATCTACATTGAAAGAGATCTGCAGAACGGCACGCTTACAGAGGAAGACGCACAGGAGCTTATGGACGACTTCGTTATGAAGCTTCGTATTGCACGTCACCTCCGTACGCCCGAATACAACGAGCTCTTCGGCGGCGACCCTATGTGGATCACCGAGGCGGTCGGCGGTATGGGCGAGGATGGCAGGACGCTTGTCACCAAGTCCAGCTTCCGTATTCTCAACACCCTCTACACTCTCGGCTCCTCTCCCGAGCCTAATCTGACGGTGCTTTGGTCAAATTCCCTGCCCGAGAACTTCAAGAAGTTCTGCGCAAAGGTCTCTGCCGACACCGACTCCATTCAGTACGAAAACGACGATGTGATGCGCCCCATCTACGGCGACGATTACGCAATCGCTTGCTGTGTTTCCGCTATGAAGGTGGGCAAGCAGATGCAGTTCTTCGGCGCAAGATGCAACCTTGCAAAGCTCCTGCTTCTTGCCATCAACGGCGGCTATGACACCACCAGCAATATGCACATCGGCCCGCAGATGCCTGTGATGGAGGGCGATAAGCTTGACTTTGATGAGGTTATGAGCCGTATGGAGACCTATATGGCATGGCTCTCTCACCTCTATGTCAACACCATGAACATCATCCACTATATGCACGATAAGTACGCATACGAAAAGAGCCAGATGGCGCTCCACGACACTTACGTCGACCGCTTTATGGCATTTGGCATTGCGGGACTTTCGGTCGTTGCCGACTCCCTCAGCGCCATCAAGTATGCAAACGTGCAGCCTATTAAGGATCAGAACGGATTCATCATTGACTTTAACACAACAGGTGACTTCCCCAAATACGGCAATGATGACGACAGAGTTGACCTGATCGCCAAGGATATGGCACACAGAATGATCGTGGAGCTCCGCAAGACTCCCACGTACAGAGAGGCTATCCACACCCTTTCTGTTCTTACCATTACCTCCAACGTTATGTACGGTAAGAACACCGGTGCTACTCCCGACGGCAGACGCGCAAGCGCCCCCTTCGCACCCGGCGCGAACCCCATGCACAACCGCGAGGAGAACGGTGCTCTTGCGTCCCTCAACTCGGTGGCAAAGATCAGCTACGATGACTGCCGCGACGGTATCTCCAACACCTTCTCGATCACTCCCGAGGCTTTAGGCCGTACCGAGGAGGAGCGAATCGACAATCTCGTCCACATTCTCGACGGATATTTTGCAAAGAATGCGCACCACATCAACGTCAACGTCCTCAACCGTGAGACTCTGATGAAGGCGTATGAAAATCCCGAGGATTATCCCAACCTGACCATTCGTGTTTCGGGTTATGCGGTCAACTTCAACAAGCTCTCCCGCGAACAGCAGAGAGAGGTCATCAGCCGTACCTTCCACGAAACCATATGACGAATAACGTTTTAACGGGGCGCGTCCATTCTATCCAGAGCATGGGTACGTTGGACGGCCCCGGCGTCAGATATGTAGTTTTTTTGCAGGGATGCCCCCTGCGCTGCGGTTGCTGTCATAATCCCGATACGTGGAGCATAGAGGGCGGCACCGTCTACACCGCCGACGAGATTATCCAAAAAGCCATTCGCTTCAAGGAGTATTTCGGCAAAGAGGGCGGCGTTACCGTCTCGGGCGGAGAGCCGCTTTTGCAATCGAAATTCGTAAAAGAGCTGTTTGAATTATGCCATAAAAACGGCATCAACACCTGCCTCGACACCTCGGGATATATCCTTGATGATCAGGTCAAAGCATTGCTCTCTGTCACCGACCGCGTACTGTTGGACGTTAAATACACCGACGACGCATCCTATCGGGAAAACGTGGGCTGCCCGATAAAATCTCCCCTTGCCTTTCTTGATTATCTGCAAGACCAAGGCAT
The DNA here is from genome assembly GCA_017462125.1 of Clostridia bacterium. The sequence continues at coordinate 7,588 of JAFTRQ010000011.1, forward strand.
ACCCACAACGCTCCGCCAGGTGATCATCCCCACAAAAAATGACAGCAAGGAAAATATCTTTGCGCTGAAGGAGATCGCAAATGCTCACGGGAACGTGGATAAGATTGAATTACTGCCCTTCCGTAAAATCTGTCAGGTGAAATACGATAAAATGGGGATTCCCTTCCGTTTCGGAGAGATTCCCGAGCCGACTAAAGACAAAATGCGCGAGTTTGAAGAACTTCTGGATGAATGATATCGAAAGAATATAAAAAGGGAAAAGAGATTTTTGCGGTTGACCGTCACTCCTTCTAAATCACATAAATGGCTTAGATTCACAATAATTGGAGGCTAAAATGCGAATAAAGATTAGATATAATGCAGAAGCATCTCCCAAGATCATATCATTATTAGATCAATTAGGGGTTCCGTACAAGTTGTCAACCCTCTTTAATCCTCCAACAATCCGATTTTATTTGTATGACAATGATATCAGAAAGGAAAAAATTGAGTCTCAATTAAGCGGTTGGAATTTAATTCTTCCTGAATTGGTTTTTTCAAAATCAGAATATGAAAATGCAACTTGGTACAGGTTTATGCCTAAATATGACAAGATTCCTTCATGTGAAAGTTCCTTGACATATTCGTTTTTTTGCAAAAACGCAGATGGCAACATAGATTATGATTCCACTCATATGCATCAAATAGGATATTACAGACTAGATAAAACACCTCGGTGGTCTGGTGAAAAATGTATTTGGTCAGCTACCGGAAATTATAATCACAAGTGGTTTACCAATGACGAAACTCGATCATTTTTAGAAAAAATAGATGTGACAGGTCTCCGTTTTGATCCTGTGATTGCTAATCACACTGGGCAACCGCTTGCAAATATCTATCAAATTGCATTTGAACATGTTTTGCCTGAGGATTCCTTGGTTATTGGAAAAGCGTATGGGATTAATAGTATTGTTTCCTGCGATAGTTGCCGTGAAAAGCGTTATTACGTGTGTCCCCACACCTACCAATTATGTTTGTACGAAGAGTATTTGGGAGATCAAGATGTTTATATGACACAAGCAATATTTGGCCAAGGCTACGGATATCATATGGTAATTGGATCGAAAAAATTTTATAGGATTATGAAAGATTGTGCTCTTGATAAATGTTTCAATATTCATCCAATTAGAACAATTCGCAATGAGTCCAATTGAATATTTGAGACTAAATAACTTATCACCCCAATAATAAATGAGCTTTATTACACCTCGGCAGGCAAAGCCGTAGGAAAATCGATCCTTACTTTTATACCTCACCTTATACAATTTGTATTACTTTTTGTATTGCCAAAAGCAATGCAGTGTGCTATAATCTACTCATTTAAAGTATCCGGCGCAGCACAAGTTCCGTTTGCTTAACTTGTATTTAATATACACTCATTTAGTTAAGCATCCTTAATCATTATGAATGTGACCTTGACTCATAAAAAACTGTATATTTGTATGAAAGCATTATTTTGAAATATACAGGAGGTAACGTAATGAAAAAACTGCTTATATTAACGGTAATATTACTGCTTGCGCTGTCTCTCTTTTCCTGCAACACGCAAAAGGACGTTGATGTAATCTCGGATTCAAGTGAAAATCTGACAGACCGATCTGATATGGAATTTAGCGACGCTGAGTTTGCAATTTTAGAGGCATCGGACAAAATTTTCACTGAAACCTATGGGTTTAAGGATCTTTCCTTGTTTTACGTCAATATATCAGAGTGGAAGGATCAGAATCGCTATACTGTCAGTTATCATTTGACCTTCAACGGAATCCGCACAGACGAATATTACTGTATAGAATTGGATAAAAACAAGGATATGATAAAAACAGACGCTTACGGTAAAGGGGAGTTTTCCAAATATATTGGAGATAAAACCTTTATGAATGCCCTGAGTGCCGCCAAGAAAAGTATTGAAATCCAAACAGCCTCGAACAACAAACCCAATCACTTTTATTTCACCGAGCAGGACGGATATCTCTGCCCCGAAATAATAGTAGACATCGACTCTCCCGAATATCAGACGGACGAAAACGGATATTCCTACGGCGGTTGCGGAATCGACCACGAGCATATCTTTTTCTCTGAAAAAATCTGTCCCCTCACATAAGAATTATTGTAAAGGACAAAGTTAAAATGATCACACTTCGCAAAGCAACATCCGCAGACGGCAATTCTCTCGCCGCAATTTACAAGCACTACGTTGAAAACACCGCCGTCACCTTTGAATATATAGCACCAAGCGGCAACGAATTCGCCGAGCGCATCGCCCACAAGACCGAAAAATACCCCTTCATCGTCGCGGAAGAGGACGGCAGACCCATCGGTTATGCCTACGCCTCGGAATACCGCGAAAGAGCGGCATATTCCTGGGACGTGGAGACCTCGGTCTACGTGGACGTTGAGCATCAGGGCAGAGGGATCGGCAGGCGGTTATATGCCGCACTTGAAGAGATACTGAAGCTGCAGAACGTAGTCAATCTTTACGCCTGCATCACCTATCCCAACACTTACAGCGTAGCGATGCACGAGCATATGGGCTTTGAGTATATCGGCAGATTCCATTCCGCGGGCTTTAAATTCGGCAAATGGCGCGACGTCTCTTGGTTTGAAAAGCAGATCAATTGCCCGCCCGAGCCTATGCCCGTGATCCCATACCCTTGTCTTGACGAAGCACAGGTTGAGCGGATCTTAAGCAATTATTAATCGAACACTGATGGAGGTAGCATTATGAAGCTCGAATACAAAAAGTTAGGAAACATCTGTCACGGTCAGGACGGCTGTGTTTGGGAAAACCTCATTTTCCGCTTTGGAGGAGACGGCATCTGTCGCGTTTACGACTTGAACGATCTTGCACCCCTCGAGAACGGAGAAGCCAAGCGTATCGCTACCTTTAAGCTTGACAAAGCAGACGACATCTGCCCTCATTGCAACTCGGTCTGCTTCGGAAAAGAAAGATATGCAGAGGACGACGAATATCCCCTGCTCTATTGCAACCTCTACAACTCCTACGACGGCAAGGAGGACGAAATGTGGGGCGTTTGCTGTGTCTACCGCCTGCAGAGAGACGGAGAGGGATTTATGACCACCTTGGTGCAGATCATAGAGATCGGATTTGCTCACAATGCAGACCTTTGGTGCTCCCGTCGCCCCGGTGAGGGTCGTGATATGCGCCCCTTCGGCAACTTTGTCGTTGACGCAGAAAACGGCTTATATCACTGCTTCGTTATGCGCGACAAGCCTCAGAAGACCCGTTATTTTACGTTCAAGCTCCCCAAGATAGCGGACGGTCAGCTTGATCCTCGCTTCAACGTCAATCGCGTAATTCTCACGGAAGCCGATATCCTCTCAAAATACGATTGTGACTATTCAAGCTATCTCCAAGGTGCTTGCGTGCATAACGGATTGATCTATTCCACGGAGGGCGGCACAAAGAGCTATACAAGTCCTGCCACGCTGACGATCTCGGATCCCAAAGCATTCCGTCAGATCCTCCGCCTCAGTCTGATCTATTTCGGTCTTGAAAATGAGCCCGAATTCATTTATTTTGTTGGCGACCGCTGCATCTATATCGATAATATCGGCGGCGTTTTCGAGCTGTTCATCGAGATATAAAAAACAACCTGCGTTCTCTTTCGAGCGCAGGTTATTTTTTCATAATATAGGCTTTATATTCTAATCATCTCGGAATAAGCCATGATAAAAGGGCCGATTCCCTTTCCCTCGTTGACCTTATACCACGACAGATTTTCGTAATTGTTCACACCCGAAGCCGCCGCCATAAGATATATGTCGGTCAAGCCGTCCTCCGCATACTTTTCCTCCACCATACAGCAGAAAGCCTTTTTTGCGGCGGACGCATATTTACCGTCAATGTCGTCGATCCAACCGAGGCGTATTGCCTTCAGGATGCAATAGACCATCATCGCGCTTCCGCTGGTTTCAAGACGATTGCTGTCCGTCAGAGGCTGATCCACAAGATTCTTCCACATTCCCGAAGCATCCTGATATTTCAGCATTCCGTCAATAAAGAGTTTGAGGTCATTTTTCATTCGGGGAATATACTTTTCGGGCATATACTCCATCACATCGACCTGCGCCATAGCATACCAGCCAATGGCACGAAGCCAAAAGAACTTACATACATCGTCTTTTCCGTTGCCCGCGTGGTAATACAAGCCCTCAGGCGAGCGCAGCTCATCCGCTACCCAACAAAAGCGCTTGAATATCTTATCAAGCTGCTCATCGTCTCCTGTGAGCCTTGCGTATCTTGTAAGGAATGGCTGAATCATATAGATTCCGTCAAGCCAGACCTTATATTTTGGCATTTTCCCGCCTGCCCATGAGTGCCAGTAGTTTCCACCAAGTGTCTCCTCCGAATATTTCGCGTTAACAACGGTAAGATCGTGGTAAAGCGATGCCAAAACGCGGGCATATTCTTCATTCAATGGATTATCCTTGCCACCGTCAAGGCATATGCGCGCAAGAAGGCTGGCGGTCTTATAGCAGTCAACGCCGTGGTATGGCACGTATCCCGCATGCTCGTTGAGTTGTCCGTCGGTTATCATAGCGTCAAGAAAGCTACGGACATACTCGATCAGCTTTTCATCTCCCGATTGCTCGTAAATGTACTTCAAGCCCTCAAAGATGACTCCGTTGTAATAGCTCCATGAGTAAAGATATGGCTGACCGTTCTTCTTACAGCGATGCTCGTTATCCCAGCTAAAAAAATCATTTTCGCTTTTCACGATTCTCTCGGGGTAATTTACAGATGAGCCGTAAGTCAAATTTTCAATAAAGCTCTCCGATATCTCAAGTGCCTTTTTAATTCTCATTTCAATTTTTCCTTCCATATTAAATCTTGTATGATATAGTTATCACCAAATCATACCCTTTCTAAGATTTTACAATTAACTCTAATTTAGACGATTTTGAAGAATGAAGGAGCGTAGCGTGTGAATTCTTCAAAATCAGTGCGCGCCGCAAGAAAATAGTGGTATAATTAACACCGTGAACTTCTTGCTGATATAAAGTATCAAATGCTGCCAAGGCAGATCATTCCGCCGTGACGGTCAAACTCAACTTCTTTACCATTTAGAAATACCGAAGTAATACCTTCGGGGGATTCAAAGGTGATCCTTGCGCGCTCGATATTTTCATCCTTACTGATGATATAAGCTTTGTTATTTTCAAACGTGATCTCTATGTTTTCGAGTCTTCTGTCACTTGACACAAGCGTTTTGTTGTCACGCAGTAAGCAAGAACCGTTGTACATAGAAATAAAAGACGGAAAAACAGCGGAGCTGTCTTGAAGTATGATAGATCCCGTTGAGTCGGCTGAATATATGCCGAAGCTTCTCAGGGAAGGCTCCTTTTCAAAGGAATTATAATACAATATATCGAACGGTTCCTCGTTCCCGCGTGATAAGGATATATTCTTAGCACAAGATGCAGTGTTCGGAACGTTGATATCAATATTATGCGTGTAGATTTCAACCTCCGCACCATCCCAAAACGGACACAGCAGAGTGTTGAATATTCTCGCTCCTACCCCCTCTTGAGAATAGCAAAAATACTGTGTAGGAGAAGAGCTTAAGGCGGAATATCCTTCCTCAAGCGTAAGAGTAAGATCCTTTGTATCCATTTGGGCAATATAGAGATTGGACCCACTCTTATAATTGGTTTTTCCCACCTTAGTAACAGTATTTATTACGGGATAAGAGGGGAGAGGCGCATAAGTGTGCCAGTTCTGTGTATAGGAATGTACTTCCGTATCACCTCCATCAGGTCTTACCATATCCGAAACGATAATAAGGTTTTTGGATTTTATATAGCTTACGTTGCGGTAATGACGGAAGCCCTCATTGGCATCGGTCCACGATTCGATCTTGTCAACCGTTGCTCCGGGATAGAGCTCAAGAAAAGAATCACCGTTAGGGAGACTCGGGTTATTGTTGTAAAGAAAGTTACTGCCTCTTTGCGGTTTCCCGTCTATCTCTATTGTATTGTGGGAACGAGTGGTGTGTCTTTGCCATTTGAAATGGGGATGCTGTCCATCGTATGAGGTCATGCTTGTATCGGCGATAAGCTCCTTGTCACCGGCAAAGAAGGTTAGCATCAAAGAATCCTTATGGTTATGGTTCCCACCGTTTTTTGCCGACATAAATATCATAGAATCCTGCGTACCCCATCCGGTGCGACAGGCTACGGTTTTAAGCCTTTCAAAATATGCCGCTGTTTTGGACGGCTTGACACCCTCTGCGCCGTCAGATGCTACGTAGCGAAGTTCATCGTCATTTGAAAGAGCAAGATATTGCTTGATCGCCCCAACGGTATTGGGAGCACCGCCCTCACCGAAATGCGTCGTTTGGTGATTAGGATAGGAGTTGTACATCAAATAGAACAGGAAATTATGAAGCCTATCGTTAAACCAATCGGGAATAGGATCACCGGAGTGCTGTAAATATTTGTATATGGTAAGAAAATAATTTACCATTGAAGACGCATAACCAAATGTAGCCTCCTGATAGCATCCGTCATCGTTGACAAGCACGTGCGCTACCGTGTTGAGCCTTTCGTCAGCCAGTTTCTTCCATTTGTTTCTGTCAGCATACTCGGGAAAATACGTGCATATCCCTTCCGTCCCCTTTACGTGCCAAAGTCCGCGGTTGGTTTCAGCATAGTTGTTAGGTGTCGGCTCACTTGTGGCACCCTTGTAAAGAATACCGGCGCCGTTATAGAGATAGGTCATCTCTTCCCAAAGCCATTTGAGTATATCGGTCATCTCTTCCGCGCCGAATCCCTCATAATCAAGAAAGGCAGCGAACAGACCGGGAAGGCGGCAACATCGATCCGCCGACTCAATATCTCGTCTGGCGGGAATATTTTCGACTTCAATCTTTCCTGACGTATCCTGAATAAAATCCAGGGTCAGTTCAATGGCGCGATCCAAATATTGGTCATTTTTATCTCGTACACCTTCGATAGCTATTGATGTTATCCCGTAAAATCTCGTGTTGAAGTTAAAATATTCGCTGGGGCAATTATCGGGCCAGATCCAATCAAAGCCCCCGGGAATACCCTTCCAGGAATAATGTGAGATTTTGAAGTCTGCCCACGTCATAGGAGCAAAGGGGCCTATTTCTTCCTCGTGCTCTGCCCAAGATCTGTTATAAGCGGAAAAAATATGGATCTCATGTGCTTTTTCGCTTACAAGAGAAGATCCTTCCTCGGGAACGATCTTTGCGTAAAGCTTCAGATATGCCTTTTTGGCGTTAGAGGGTATCATATTGCTGTCGAATGCAACGTAGGTGCGTCTTGACTGATTACTGTACGGTTTATATCTGCCCTCCGATGTTTGATAGTATGAATCTTTTATATAAAGCTCCTTTGACCTGCCGTAATTTTGCTTGCTGTAATCGGCGACGTCGTCATATCCTCGAATATACGTATCTCTGACAGGAAGCAGCTCTACCGTTGTCTGATCGTCACAAATGATTTCGAGCCGAGGGGAATATTCCGATTCTCTGGATGCGATGCAGACCATATCCATTGTTTTATCAAATGAGCTTAATAAAAAGACACTGCTTTTGCTTTCCCCAAGATCGATCTTATATTCCTTGTATTCATATGCGTTTTCAACGGTAAATCTCGTTATATACGGCTCTGCAAAATTGTAAACATCCTGCATATTCAGATATGCGCATTCTTTTCTTGCACTAATATCAAAATCCGCGTGCGGGATATTTCTTCTGTTGCGGTAATAATTAAGAAGCGCATTCTTTGCGGCTGTATAATCGCCTTTTTTTACAAATGCTTCAACCTCACAAAGCTTCGGGGAATAGGAATAATTCAATCGACTTTCCTTTGCCCACGTTTCATTTGACGGATCCCATTCGCCAAAAAATATTTGATCGCTGATATGAGAGATGCTTTTCATATTAATCTTGTATGATATAGTTTTCACTAAATCGTATCCTTTCTAAGATTCCACGCTCAACTCTAAGGTGTGTGCACGAACGCCTTTCTTTTGTAAATCTCAGCGGGAAGATTTCATATCTTTTCAACCGCGGCCTTTGGGTCGGGTGAGCGTCTGTACACGGCGTGGGTATCGGGCGTAATACACTTCACCCGTTTTGTGAAAATGTTTTGGATTTCAAAAGCAAGCATTATGCATCCTCCTATCAGACGTCTTCAACACAATTTTATCACAAAACTAAAATGGTGAAAATAGCAAATCTTGATAAATTTAATACAAAATGTTGCAATTCTCACCATTATACAATATTAAATTAGGTAAACACTTAAAAAATCAAAAAAACAGCTTATATCACTTCGTCATCTTCTCCTGCTTGACCTTATGGTCGATCACGTGGCGGGAGGCAAGCTCCGCTTTGATATCGTCGATAGAGATACCCATTTGAACCATAAGGACGAGAACGTGGTAGACAAGATCGGAGATCTCGTATATCGTCTCTGCCTTGTCGTCTGCCTTGCCCGCGATAATGACCTCAGTACACTCCTCGCCAACCTTTTTGAGGATCTTGTCGATTCCCTTCTCAAAGAGGTACGTGGTGTAGGAGCCTTCTTTTTTCTCGGTCTTTCTGCCCTCGATCAGCTTCATAAGTCCGTCGAGGGAGAACTGCTTGCTTGCGATATCCTCGCACTCCCAAACGGGGTTATGGAAGCAAGAAAAGCTTCCCGTGTGGCAAGCGGGGCCATCGGGCTCAACAATGATCTCAAGCGCATCCTTGTCACAATCTGCCGTGATCGACACGATGTGCTGGAAGTTGCCGCTGGTCTCTCCCTTGAGCCAAAGCTCCTGACGGGAACGGCTGAAGAAGCAGGTCAGCCCCTTCTCAATCGAGATCTGCAAGCTCTCGCGACTCATATACGCAAGAGTCAAAAGTTTTTTGGTTTTATTATCGATAACGACGGCGGGAATAAGACCCTTCTCGTCAAATTTAAGCTCGTCAATGTTTATCATAGCTTGGAAATCCTTTCTTATAATCTCACCGAAATACCATCCTCGGCAAGCTCACGCTTCAGATCGTTGATCTCGACCTCGCCAAAGTGGAAGATCGACGCCGCAAGACCTGCGGACACCTTGGGAATACGGTGGAACAGCTTTTTGAAATCGTCAACGCAGCCCGCTCCGCCCGACGCGATCACAGGAACGTTCACCGCTTCGCAGACCTCCTGCAGCATCTCAAGGTCAAAGCCCGCCTTCACGCCGTCGGTGTCAATAGAGTTGAGAACGACCTCACCCGCGCCGCGCTCGACGCACTCCTTGATCCAGGAGATCGCCTCCTTGCCGGTATTCTCTCTTCCGCCCTTTGCGTAAACGCGGAAAACCTTATCCACGCGCTTCACGTCGGCTGAAATAACCACGCATTGATTGCCGTAGCGCTTCGCCGCCTCGTCGATGAGATCGGGATTGCGAATTGCTCCCGAATTCACGCTGACCTTATCCGCACCGCACTTCAGCACACGGTCAAAATCCTCAAGCGTATTGATGCCGCCGCCTACCGTCAGAGGGATGAAGATCGTGCTTGCCACCTCTGTGAGGATGTCGGTAAAGAGCTGTCTGCCCTCGCTTGACGCTGTAATATCGTAGAATACAAGCTCGTCCGCCCCGTTTTCGCTGTAATATTTTGCCAGCTCCACGGGAGAGGAAACGTCGCTGAGTCCTCTGAAATTCACTCCCTTGACAACCCTTCCGTTCTTCACGTCAAGACAAGGGATAATTCTTTTCGTAATCATTCTAAAGTTCTTTCCTTTCCGAATACTTGTTTGAAAAATTGTTTTCAAACAAACCTCAAAAAATCATTTTGTATGCTCCAAAAGCATAACGCCATATGGAGGGATCGTCAATTCAATCTTGCCGCCAACAGATACGGGCGCGAGCTTTTCATAAGTCCTGTCCTCGTCAATGACGTACTGTTCAAATTGCACCTCGCCGATGCCCTCAAGGGTCAGCTCGACTGTCTGCTCCTTATCATAGTAGTTCGCAAGAAGAATCGCCTTGCCCTCGCCGTCGGTTGCCGCCATAGCACTGACCTGACTTCCGCCAAACACCTTCGTTCCCACACAGCCGCCGAGTCTGTAAAGACGGTTGAAGGCATAGAAGGAATAGTAGGTCTTGGTGGGTCTGTATCCGGGGAAGGTGTAAAGACCGCAATAGCGACGGGCGGGATAAGCATCGTAATACATCGCCTTATCAAGGGAGCTTTCCTGCATTATGGCAAAGGTCTGTGCGCAGAAGGACGCACCCTTGTGGTTTCTCATCTCCTCATAGCTTTCGGGAACGTCTGCATACATTCTGTTCCACTCGTTAAGCATATGCTCGGTCTCGGTAAAGCCCTTTTCGTCAAGCTTTTCTCTCACGTATTTCGCGTGAGCAGCTATTACGTTGGGGTCTGCGATATAGATGTGCCACGAGAAGAAATCAAGGGGAGCCTTCGTCTCGGGAGCACTGATATAATCAAGAAATTCATCAAAAAAGGTAACGAAGCTCTTATAAAAATCATTTTTCTGATGTCCAGTAACGTAAGCAAATCCACAGCCCGCGTAGCCGCCGAACTTGAGGTTGGGGAAGCACTTTTTCAAGTGATTTGCCGCAACGCTGTAAAATTCGTAAAACTGCTCCTTTGTTCCTCTCCACATAGGGGGATTTTCGGGCTCGTTCCAGATCTCCCAATACTCGATTCCGTGATGGAAGCCTTCAGCCCAACCCTCGTTGTAGTGACGGATCACGTGCTCGCAGATTCTCGCCCACTTATGAAAATCCTTCGGGGGATAAATGTTATATGCCTTGATATCCCAGCTGTTCTCAATGGTAACTCCAAGGCGGTAGAATATCTGCGTACCCGACTTGATGATATTGCCGATATATGCGTCTGTAAAGGCGAAATCATAGCTTGCGGGATCGTTCTCGTCAGCGTCAAAATCTCTGAAAATATTGGGGATATCAATATAGTGAGTTCCTCCAAAGGCTCCCATACTGTCGTGAGTCCTCATATAAGGAATACCCGCATCTGTAAAGGTTTTTACGGGACCTCTGAGAGCCGTGGGGGAGTTGTTTACTCCGTGAAGGGGCTTCATTTGCGAGGTTACATTGTTAAAATCAAAAGATACGTTCAAGCTCATAAGATTATCCTCCAAAAGTCTTATTTTGAAGCTTCAATAGCTTCGGCAAGGTCGATAGCGCCCGTGTAGTATGCCTTTCCAATGATCGCGCCGTAAATGTCAAGCCCGGCAAGCTTTTTTACGTCCTCCATAGAGGAGACACCGCCCGAAGCCACGATCTGCATATCAAATTTTTCTGAAAGCTGGCGGTAAAGCTCGTGGTTTGCGCCCTTCATAGCACCGTCCTTGGAAATATCGGTGCAAATGATGGTCTTAACGCCGATTTTCTGCATTTTTGCGCAGAAATCAAAGGCTTCCAGCTCACTTTTCTCGATCCAACCCTTGATGGCAACCATGCCGTCTTTAATATCGACTCCAACAGCGATCTTCTCACCGTATTTTTCTACCGCTTCGCGCAAAAAGACTTGGTCTGTCACCGCCGCTGTACCGAGAATAACGCGGTCAACTCCCGCCGCAAGGTATTTTTCAACGGTTTCCATATCTCTGATGCCGCCACCGATCTCGCAGGAAAGCGAGGTTTCACGCGCTATGGCTGTCACCACGCCAATGTTGGGAGTTGTACCAAGCTTGGCACCCTCAAGGTCGACAAGATGCACCCATTTGGCACCCTTTTTTTCAAAATCGCGAGCCACCGATAAGGGATCGTCGCTGTATATCGTCATTTGTGTGTAATCGCCCTTAAAAAGCCTTACCGCTTTTTTATCATAAAGGTCGATCGCGGGAAAAATTAACATAATCTATGCCTTTCGAGTTGAATTACATTTCGCAGAAAGCTTTAAGTATTGAAAGTCCTACTTTACCGCTCTTTTCAGGGTGAAATTGGCAACCGCATACGTTATCTTTCGCCACCGCCGCGGTAAGATACGCGCCGTATTCGGTGTCGGCAATCACGCTCTCATCGCAATTGGTTCCGTAATAGGAGTGAACAAAATAAACGCAGTCACCGTCGTTTACGTATTTCAGGATAGGATGCTTTTCGCCTTTTATTCTCAAAGCATTCCAACCGATCTGCGGGATCGGCAATCCTGCGGGGATCACGTCGGAGATCGGTCTGATCTCACCGGGGATAAGTCCAAGCCCTTCATGCTCACCGTATTCAAAGCTGCGCTCCAGCAGCATCTGCATACCTAGGCAAATTCCCATTACAGGCTTACCATTCGCTGCTTCATCCAACAGCACCTTGTCGAGTCCCGTAGCCTTGAGCTTTGCAGCCGCGTCGCCAAACGCTCCAACACCGGGGAGGATAAGACGGTCTGCCGAGCGCAACACCTCGGGGTCTGCGCTCACAACAGCCTCCTCGCCGATAGCGGCAAAGGAGCTTCTGAGGGAAAAAAGGTTTCCCACACCGTAATCAATGATCGCAACCATCAGAGTACCCCTTTCGTAGACGGGATCTCGCCCGCTCTTTCGGGGTCGATCTTAACAGCCGCCCGCATCGCGCGCGCCGCAGCTTTAAACATACCCTCAATAATATGATGAGAATTCTTGCCCGCAAGCTTCTTGAAATGGAGCGTACAGCTTGCCTGTCTGACGAACGCAAGCCAGAACTCCTCCACAAGCTCGGTATCAAAGTCACCGACCTTGACCGTGGGTATCTCAACGTCAAAATTCAGATAATCTCTGCCCGAAAAGTCAACGGCGCAAAGAATGAGAGATTCATCCATAGGCAGGATCATCGAGCCGTAACGCTCGATTCCCTTCTTGTCGCCAAGAGATTCGCAAAACGCCTTGCCGAGACAGATTCCGATATCCTCCACCGTGTGATGATAATCCACCTGTGTGTCACCAACGCATTTTACGTTCAGATCAAAGCGACCGTGCGCGGCAAACAGCGTAAGCATATGATCAAGGAATCCGCATCCGCTATCGACAGAGCTTTTGCCCGAGCCATCAAGATTCAGGCTCAGAGCGATATCGGTTTCCGCAGTTTTGCGGTTGATTTCATAAGTTCTCATTTTGTTTCCTCCAATATTTGGGAAATTGCGTCAACAAGCTCTTTCATCTGTTCTCTCGAGCCGACGGTTATGCGGTTGTACTGTGCGATTTTTTCCTTGGTAAAATGACGGACAAGGATTCCCTTCTCGCGAAGCCTTGCATAAAGCTCGCCTCCGTCAAGCTCGGGATGCTTGGCAAAAATAAAGTTTGCCTTGGAATCGGTCATCTCAAAGCCAAGCTTTTTCAATTCATTTACGGTCCACTCACGGGTTTCCACAACCGCCTTGCAGTTCGCCTGCGTATATTCCTCGTCGCAAAGCACACCGATTCCCGCCGCCATCGTCATTGAATTGACGTTATAGGGGTTGGTGGAATACTTGATGGTGTTAAGATCAGCGATCAGCTCGGGACAGGCAACTCCAAATCCAAGTCTCGCACCCGCCATCGACCGCGATTTCGAGAACGTCTGAGTTACAAGCAGATTCTTGTATTTTTTTGTCAACGGGATCGCACTCTCGCCGCCAAAGTCAATATAAGCCTCGTCGATCACCACTACGTTATCGGGATTTGCCTTGACAATTCTCTCTACCTCGTCAAGAGAAAGCAGAATTCCCGTGGGCGCGTTGGGATTGGCAATAAAGACCGTTCCACAGTTGCCGCAGTAATCGTCAACGTTAATGGTAAAATCGGCTCTCAAGGGCTTTATAACGTAAGGCACGCGGTTCAGATCCGCAAAAACGCTGTAAAATCCGTAGGTAATATCGGCGAAAATTGCGGGATGCTCCTCGTCGCAGAACGCCATAAAGGCAAAGTTCAAGATTTCGTCCGAGCCGTTTGTCGGCAGAACGCAATCAGGCTCCACACCGCAGACCTCCGCAAGCTTTTCGCAAAGCTTCTTCGCCTCGGGATCGGAATAGAGCTGTAAGCTCTTCGCCGCCTCCAATGTCGCCGCTATCGCCTTCTCCGACGGCGGAAATGGCGACTCGTTTGTATTTAATTTATTGTATTTTCTCTCTTTAGGCTGCTCTCCCGGAGTATATGGGGTCAGAGCCGCATATTTTTTGCTTAAAAATTTACTCATATGAGGATTGCGGAGGAAGAAGCTTTTCTGAGAAAAGCCTTCTTCCTCCGCACCCCTATCTTCAAAAGCTTTTCAAAAAATATTTACTTTAAATCAAAGTCTGACTCTTTTTACGAACGATTTAATTAAACTATCAACACGATAGCAGTGAGGCTTTGATCAATATCCCACTTTTTATAACTCTGAACGGCTACAGCCAAACTCTTTTTCGGATGGAAGTTTTGAGGGGGCGTGGGGGAACTTTTTCAAAAGTTCCCTCACATCGCATCCTCCGCGTCCTCTGTTCTGACAACAGCGCTCTTGGCGTGGGCGCCGAGTCCTTCCTTGTTTGCAAAGAAGGCAACGTCCTCCGCAACCTTGGCGAGCGCGTCCTTGGTGTAGTAGGTGTACTGTGTCTTTTTCACGAAATCGTCCACAGACAAGGGGCTTGAAAACTTCGCCGTACCGCTTGTGGGAAGGGTGTGATTAGGACCTGCAAAATAGTCGCCAAGTGCCTCGGGACAGTAGCGACCCATAAAGATCGATCCTGCGTGGCGGATCTTATCGAGATAATCGAAGGGATTGTCCACGCAAAGCTCAAGATGCTCGGGTGCGATCTCATTTGCGATATCGATAGCGCACATCAACGTGGGAGCAACGATGATCTTACCGTTTTTATCGATCGACTCGCGGGCGATGTCCGCTCTTTCAAGCTGAGGAATCTGTTTTTCAAGCTCGCAGGACACCGCCTCAGCCAGCTCTGTACTGTCGGTGACAAGCACCGCGCTTGCCATTCTGTCGTGCTCTGCCTGAGAAAGCAGGTCTGCCGCCACGTGACGGGGATTGCTCCTTCCGTCGGCAACCACAAGGATCTCGCTGGGGCCGGCGATCATATCGATGGACACTACGCCAAACACCTGCTTTTTCGCTTCGGCAACGTAAGCGTTACCGGGGCCGACGATCTTGTCAACCTTGGGAATACTCTCGGTTCCGTAAGCCAAAGCCGCAACCGCCTGCGCGCCGCCGACCTTGAAAATTCTGTCGATACCCGCGATCCTAGCCGCCGCCAGAATGACGGGATTGACCTTTCCGTCCTTACTTGGAGGGGTTACCATAACCACCTCGCGGACACCCGCGATCTTGGCAGGGATCGAATCCATCAGCACGGTGGAGGGGTATGCTGCCGTGCCGCCGGGAACGTAAAGTCCCGCTCTGTCAACAGGGATCACCTTCTGACCGATCACGATACCGTCCTCGTCGTTTATAATAAAGCTGTTTCTGACCTGCTTCTCGTGAAATTTGCGGATATTCGCCGCCGCCTTTTTGAGAATTTCAAGAAACTTGGGCTCGACCAGAGACATTGCCTCCTCAATTTCAGCCTCGCTGACCGCAAGGCACTCAAGCTTAGCCTTGTCGAATCTTTCGCAGTACTCAAAAAGCGCCACGTCGCCTCTCGCTCTTACGTTTTGAATAATCTCTGTAACAGTTGCCTCCACGTTAACCGTGGGCTCTGTTCTCGCGAAGATCTCACCTGCAGAGACCTCGCCGTATTTCATAATTTTTATCATATGTCAAACCTGATTTCTGTTTATTGCTTCACTTGCTCGGCAAGAGCCTGCGCCACGCGCTCGATCATCTCGCCCTTGAATTTAAAGGCCGACTTGTTTGCGATCAGCCTTGCGCTGATGGGTACGATCTCTTCATATACCTCAAGACCGTTCTCCACAAGCGTTTTTCCCGTCTCCACGATGTCCACGATCACGTCGGAAAGTCCCAGAATCGGTGCCAGCTCGATGGAGCCGTTCAGATGGATAATGTCGATCTCCCGACCCATAGACGCGTAATAATCCTTGGCAATATTGGCAAACTTGGTTGCCACCTTCAATTCTCTTGCAGGATTGTCCCTGAAATCCTTAGGAGCGGCAACCGCCATACGGCATTTTCCGATATTGAGGTCAAGCAACTCGTATATCTCGGGCTCATATTCAAGCAAAATATCCTTGCCCGCAACCCCGATGTCAGCCGCGCCTCTCTCTACGTAGATCGCAACGTCGGAGGGCTTGACCCAAAAGTATCTCACTCCCACAGAGGGGTTTTCAAAGGTCAGCTTACGGTTGTTCTCCTTGATGGAGGGGCACTCAAAGCCCGCCTTCTCGAACATATCGTAAACCTTCTCGCCAAGTCTTCCCTTGGGGAGCGCAATATTCAGCATTTCCATTATTCTCTGCCCCCTCTCATATCGACCAGCTCCTTATATCTGAGCCTTTCGGGGATCTCTTTTCTTGCGGTAACACTTCTGCCGCTTGCGGTGATCTCTCCAACCACCTTGCAAAGCGTCCCCACGTCACTCTCGTCTCCGTAAAGCAGGAGCACATCCACGTCGTATTCGTCAAGCTCACTTTCAAGCTTTCCCAAAAGATCAAGATAAACGGCAAAGCCGATGGCTCCCGATTTTTTGCCCATCTTCTTCATCAGATTGTCGTAACGGCCACCCGAGAGCACGCTTGTGGGAATTCCGTTGACAAATCCCTTGAACACGATTCCGCTGTAGTATTTCATATCGTCGGTAACCGAAAAATCGATTCTGATCCTGTCGCTCGCATTGCCGATTGCAGATATAATATCCGCCATCTCGCAAGCGTCCGCATAGCATTTCGTATCCTTCAGGATCTCCAGCATCTCGGAGCATCGACCCTTCATAGAGATCAGCGCCTTGACCGTGGCTGCCCGCGATCGGTCGATTCCCTCCTTCAGGCACACCGCGTCTATACCGTGAATATTCTTTTCACCCACACAGGAGAGCACCTCTGCCCTGCCCGCGGTGCTCAGACCGATCTCGTCCACAAGGGTCGAAATGATGCCCATATGCGATACGTCGAGCACGTAATCATCCGATACGGCCTTAAGGCTCTTTGCCGCAAGCGTCAACACCTCAGCGATACAATAGGAATCGATCTCACCGATGCATTCAAGCCCTGCCTGCATGATCTCCTTAAAGGACAGCGCCCCGCGGGGGACACGGTAGACGTTCTCGTTATAGTACACCTTGCGTACACCGTTTTCGCTCTCGCGGCTATTCTTGACGATCGACAAGGTCACGTCAGGCTTCAGCGCCATCAGCGAGCCGTCGGTGTCGGTAAAGGTGATAATGTGGTCGGATACGAGAAAGCTTTTATTTCGCACGTAAAGGTCATATTCCTCGAATTTGCTCATTTTATACTGCGTGTATCCGTAGCTTTCATATAAGTCCTTCAACACGGAGACTGCATTTTTTCCGCGAGCAGGCGCTTTATTGTATAATTCGTTCATTGCTTTTCCTTCCCGCCAAGAGTCAATTCTCCTTCAGCTTGTCCAACACGATCCGATAGCCTCCGCTACCGTAATTGAGACACTTGTTGACTCTGCTGATGGTGGCGGTGCTGGCTCCCGTCAGCTCCTCGATCTTCTGATATTTTTCCCCGCTGTTCAGCATCTCTGCCACAGCAAGACGCTGGGAAAGATCCTGTATCTCCTTGATTGTACATATATCCTCAAAAAAAGCGGCGCATTCCTCCTCGCTTTCAAGAGCAAGAATCGCGCTGAACAGCTTACGAGTATCTTCTGTAAGTACAGGTTTCACGTTAAGTCTCCTTCAAATATTATATTTGGTTCGATCACGCTTTCATTACCATAATATTTTACCACGTTAAAGTGTGAAAGTCAAGAGCTTTCATCAAAATGGCAAAAAAACATCAAAACACACGATATATAAGCACAGTGAATGCAGATATTCGTCTTTTTGCACAACGTCGTTCAAAATATCGTGATGCGTTATAAAAAGAAAGATCAAAAAACAAAAAAATCCCTTAAATATATTGACAAAAGACGACTTTTATGTTATACTACAAAAAAGATGATAGAGGCGCACTTGAAGAAGAGTATTTTTCGTGGAAAAGCCTGCGCGGGCGTTGCGAAAAAGAAAGGATTCGGTGCCGAAGGTCTCCCACTGCGCATGGGAATTCTGGCAACTCGGAGAATATCCGTTTTGCTGTCGCCCTTGGGCGGAGTGCTATCTGAACTGTTCGTTTTTTCGGGAACAGAGGGTAGCCGTGGAAGCGGCTGTTTTTTATTGAAAGTTACCCGAAGGAATACGGCGGCGGAGATTGCACATCTCTGCCATTTTTGTTGTAAATAATTGATACGCATATACATGGAGGTAAAAAACATGAAAAAAACGATTTTCACCGGCGCGGTTACCGCGATCATCACACCTATGAAGGATGACAAGATCGACTATGAAAGCTTTGAAAGACTGATAAATTGGCAGATTGAAGAGGGCATCGACGCCATCGTTGTTTGCGGCACTACAGGCGAGGCAAGCACCCTTTCCGACGATGAACACAAGGATGCCATCAAGTTCTGTGTTGACACCGCCCGTGGCAGAGTTCCCGTCATCGCGGGCACAGGCTCCAACGACACGGCATATGCCATCGAGCTGACCCGTCACGCGGCTGAAGCCGGCGCTGACGCGGCTCTCGTCGTAACTCCCTACTACAATAAGGCAACTCAGAACGGTCTGATCAAAATGTTCACCTCGATCGCAGACGCGTCCGATATCCCGATCATTCTTTACAACGTGCCCTCCAGAACGGGATGCAATATTCTCCCCGCAACTGCGGCTGTTCTTGCAGATCATCCCAACATCGTAGGCATCAAGGAAGCAAGCGGTAACATCTCGCAGATCGCCGAGCTTGCGCACCTTGTTGGCGACAAGATGGACATCTACTCGGGCAACGACGACCAGATCACTCCTCTTCTCTCCCTTGGAGGCAAGGGCGTTATTTCGGTTCTCTCCAATCCTATGCCCCGCGCTACCAGCAAGATCTGTCACGATTTCTTCGAGGGCAGACATCAGGATGCGGTCAAGGCTCAGCTTGAGCTCCTTCCCTTCATCAACGCACTCTTCTCCGAGGTAAACCCCATCCCTGTAAAATGTGCAATGCACCATATGGGCTTCTGTACAAGAGAGATCCGTCTCCCCCTCACCGAAATGGAGGCCGACCACGAAGCAAAGCTCGTTGAAATTATGAAGGGACTCGAATTGATATGAGAATACTGATAAACGGAATCGGCGGCAGAATGGGCGTTGAGATCAAGAAAATGGCACTTGATGGCTATAAAGGAGCTCAGGTCGCCGCGGGAGTTGACATAGCTCCTCTTACCCTCGACGGTATCCCTACCTACACCGATATTTACGACGTAAGCGAAAGCTTCGATTGCATCATCGACTTTTCACATCACACCGCTACAAAAAAGCTGTTGGAATACGCGTGCGAAAAGAACGTTCCCGTTGTTTTGGCAACTACCGGTCACGACGATGCGGAGAAGGAATGCATCTCCGAGGCGGCAAAGAAGATACCGCTGTTCCATTCGGCAAATATGTCTCTTGGCGTGGCGCTCCTCTGTGAGCTGGCAAAAACCACCGCTAAGACCTTCCCCGACGCGGATATTGAGATCATTGAGAAGCACCACAACCGAAAGCTTGACGCGCCCAGCGGCACCGCCTTGCTCCTCGCGCGCTCGATCCAGGCGATCAGAGAAAAGGCGTTCTTCACCTTTGGCAGACAGGGTCAGGCAAAGAGAATGCCCGACGAGATCGGCATTCACGCCATCAGAATGGGCAATATCGTGGGTGAGCACGAGATCATCGTTGGCACCGACACGCAGACCATCACGCTGAAGCACGAGGCACACAGCCGTTCCCTCTTCGCAGAGGGTGCTATCGCCGCGGCAGACTTCATCAAGGATAAGAGCGCGGGACTTTACGACATGTACAGCATGATCGGTGCGGAATAATCGATTCAAGGATATACGGAAATGATTTGTAATAATTTATCGGTTAATGAAAAGGGGCATCTCACCCTCGCGGGCATTGACACCGTGGAGATGGCTCAAAAATACGGCACTCCACTCTATCTGATGGACGAAAACAGGATCAGAGAGCGTTGCCGCACGTACGTGGAGGCTATGCGCTCCGCCTTCGGAGAAAACGCACTTCCTCTCTACGCCAGCAAGGCGGCATCCTTCAAGCAGATGTATCGCATCGTTATGGATGAAGGCATGGGAACAGACCTTGTCTCCTCGGGCGAGCTTTACACCGCCGCAAGCGTTGGATTCCCTCTTGAAAAGGCATATTTTCACAGCAACAACAAAACCGATTACGATATAGCTTACGCTATCGACGAAAAGGTTGGTTACTTTGTGGTCGACAACGTTGAGGAGCTTGATGCCATCGACTGTATCGCGCGCGAAAAGGGTGTCACACAGAAGATTCTTCTCCGCTTGACTCCCGGCATCGATCCCCACACCTACGCGGCGGTTGCCACGGGAAAGGTGGACTCCAAATTCGGCTCCGCCATCGAAACGGGACAAGCCGAGCAGATCACAAAATACGCTGTGACGCTGAAAAACATCCGCTTGATGGGATTCCATTGCCACGTAGGCTCGCAGGTCTTCGATTCCGACGTTTACCTTCGCGCCTCAGAGACAATGCTTGATTTCATCGCGCAGATGAAGAGTAAATGCGGATTTGTCACCGAGGAGCTCGATCTTGGCGGCGGCTACGGTGTACGCTACCTTGAGGAGCATCCCACTATTGATATTGCGGCAAATATTCATCAAGTTGCCGATCATATGAAGGATTATTGCGCAAGGCTCGGTATTGAAATGCCCGCCGTGCGCATGGAACCCGGCAGAAGCATCGTTGCCGACGCGGGAATGACGCTCTATACCGCGGGAACAGTCAAGCGCATCCCCGGATACAAAAATTACGTTTCCGTGGACGGCGGTATGGCGGACAACCCCCGCTTTGCGCTCTACGGCTCGCCCTATACCGTCTGTCTCGCAAACAGAATGAATGCTGTGGAGAACGGTGCACCCACATTCAAGTGCTCGGTAGTGGGCAGATGCTGTGAATCGGGTGATATTCTGCAGGAAAACGTGACCCTTCCCGCCGACATCAAGCGCGGTGATATGATCGCGGTTCTGACAACGGGCGCGTACAATTACTCGATGTCCTCCAACTACAACCGCCTTGGCAAGCCCCCTGTGGTTATGCTGAAGGATGGCTGTGACTACCTCGCCGTCAGGCGCGAGACCGTCGAGGATGTTTGCAGAAACGATATTTAAGAAAACGTTTAGGGAAGAAATCTTCTTGAAGGAAAATTTCTTCCCTATCCTTTTCTTTTTTTCAAAAGAGAACAAGTAAATTATTGCAACGTCTTGCATTTTTCGCCAACATATGGTAGAATAATAGAAGATTATCAAATGCATCGAAGGGAGGTTATTTATGGAGCTCAAAGACGGCAGCATGATGGCAAAGCGAATGAAGGAAAACAGCATCGCCTTCAAGATATTTATCATGCTTTTGAATCTGACCTTTTTTATCGCAACACCCTTTGCGATATGGATCTCAGGCGTTGACAGCGCCTTGTTTTGGAGCAATTTCTGGGAGATCCTTACAGGTCCCTCCAAGCTCGTTACCGACTATTTTGCCCTTGGCTGCCTTGCCAGCACACTTTTTAACGCGGGTATCTGCGGTCTCGCCTGTACGTTGATCATTACCGTCAGCCGTGCACACGCCAACAGCACCACCTTCGCGGCTTATCTGCTCGTGATCGCGCATTGCTTCTACGGCCTGAATTTCATCAATATGTGGCCGCCCTTCATCGGTGTCATCGTTTACTGCATCGTGACCAAGCACCCCCTGCGGCAGAACCTGCACATTGCAATGTTTTCCACCGCTCTTGCTCCCTTCATCAGTGACTTTTTATTCTACTACCCTCCGGGAAGCTCACTGAAAATAGGCGGCTTCAGCGTTCTTGGAATCGTTCTTTCCATCACATTCGGTATTCTGTCCGGATTTCTCGTTCCCGCTCTGCTTCCCGGTACTACGGCCATGCACCGCGGATACAATATGTACAAGGCAGGGCTTGCCATCGGAATGCTGGGTATATTCGTCTACTGCTTTATGTACAAGACCTTCGGCGTTGAGCCTCACGCAACCGGCTCTGTCAACGGCACCGTGGACGAAGCATTCGGAAGCCTGCACTTCGTTTTTATGAACGTATTTTTTGCGGCGATCTTTCTGTCGGCACTCCTGCTTGGTTTTTTCCTCAACGGGAAAAGCTTTTGCAATTACAAAAAGCTGCTCTCCAGCGCAGGCTACGGTCTTGACTTTGCGGACAAGTACGGTATGCCGCTCTGTCTGATCAACTTTGGCATCTACGGCTTCTGCATTCTGCTCTATCTGAACGTGATCTTCTGGCTTCCTACGGTGTTCCCCGTCCTGCCTGCAGGCGTTGGATTTACAGGCCCCACCGCAGGCATCGTGTTCGCCGCGCTGACCTTCTCGGCAGACGGTCAACATCCCAAAAACGTGGCGCCCATCGCTCTCGGCTACACCATTCTTTTTGTTTTGGTCTGCGCTGTATGCGGAATCGCGGGAGTTGACGTTCCTTGGACACTTTCTACCCAAGCCTATATTAACGGTCTCGCCTTTGCCACGGGTCTTTGCCCCATAGCCGGCAGCTACGGCTTCAAATACGGTGTAATTGCAGGACTTGTCAGCGCGATCATCTGTACCTCCACGGCAAGTATGCACGGCGGCTTCGTTCTTTATAACGGCGGCTTCAACGCAGGCCTTGCGGCGCTGATCCTGATTCCCCTTCTTGATTTTTACAAGATCAAGCCCCAAAAGGTCGATGACGATGAGATCTTCGAGATCAACGGGCATAAGGACGGCTTGCTTGGACGGTTGATCGTATTATCGGATAAGTATGACAAGAAGAGATAAAAAACATCTATGCTATTGAATAATGTCCTTATAGGAAAAATCCCCATAGCAAAAATCCCACAAGCCGTTCAAACGGTTTGTGGGATTTTATTATAAGCAGTTGCAACGGTTTATATTAAGCCTTTTCCGTCGGGAGAAGGCTTTTTATGCATTCAACATTCTCTTGTATAGGTTTTGTTCCATCAAGGCAAATTACTTTACAAGTTAATGTTTTCAGCCAATCCTTGATTTTTTCGGGACTTCTTTTTTCTGCGTATGCGAAAAACCTTTCTTCTTGCTCGTACATATCTCCATCGGGCAAAACCCTATTACCAAATTTATCAAAGGCTCTTCGTCTTATTCTTTCCATTCGGATATCAAGAGGAACCTCAAGATAAACCACAAAAGCATAATTTTCGTTAATTTCCCTATTCATATCTCCATTAACAGCAGAGAAAACAAAACAAGGATTCTGTTTGATATCCTCTAAAAGTAACTGTTCAACCTCTTCGCGTGTTCTTGATGATGCATACGGGTTATCCGTTGATGTGAAATAATATTGCTCTACATCCATATGCTTATAAGCTAATTCTTTTGCGAGAGCTTTCGCAAGCGTTGTTTTCCCGCTTCCGTTGAGTCCGCATACGCATATTCCATACTTCATAGCACACCTCCGTATTTATCATAAAATTCCCTCCCTGCGATGTAATACCATTATAACACAAATCGGCAGAGAAGACAATCTCTCTGCCGAAATTTGTAAACATCCTTATGAGAACAACCCTAAAGCTTGGTGTTTTTTATCTCTTTAAACGTTCCTTCTGATCCAATCCGCCGCCAAGGTCTTCCATTGCTTGGCATCGGGATAGTCCTCGGCAAGGCCGATGCCGTGGGGACCGTGAGGAAATACGTGCATTTCAAAGGGAACGTTATGGTCACGCAAGGCTTCCGCAAAGATCAACGAGTTTTTCACGTTGACGCCTGCATCGTCGGAGGTATGCCACAGATACACCGGCGGAGTATTCCCTGTCACGTGCTTTGCCAAAAAGAAGCTTTCCTTTTCTGCTTCATATGCCTCGCCCAAAAGATTCCTTCCCGACCCTATATGTCCAAATCCCGCTTCAACAGAAATAACGGGATAACCGAGGATCGCACCATTGGGTATATGAGGCATAGAATCGATCTCGTCCGCCGCCCTTGTACAGGTGTACACGTCGGAATACAAAATCGACGATGCCGCAAGATGTCCTCCTGCGGAAAATCCGCAGGTCACGATCCTTTCGGGATCGACGTGCCACTCCTCGGCATTGACGCGCAGGATTCTCACCGCTCTCTGTACGTCTGAAAGTCCCGCAGGAAAACGGTTGGGCGCTACGCGGTAATCCACCACGACAGCATGAAAGCCCTGACTGTTAAAAAACTCCGCAATCGGACCACCCTCGTGCTTCGCGCGCCCACTGTAGCCTCCACCCGGAAGCACCACAACGCAAGGATGCTTTTCCGTCGTTTCAAGCAAAAAGGTCGTCATTTGATTCGGCGTATCCGCAAGCGGATCAAAATATGGAATATCATTCTCCCAAAGCTTCAACTGCATCTTCATCATCCTTTCAACCGTGCATTTCACGGTTTTTATATTTTTTACGCGGCTTCAAGCGCGCCTTTTCTTTAAAGGTTCAATCCTTTACCTGCAGAGATGCGATCCCGTCGGTCGTGATCATTTCTCCACTCTGTGTGATCCAGATGACCTCAACGTTTCCAAGGCTCGCTACCAAAGCGTGTCCTTCCCGAACGCTCATACAAAAGAGCGCTGTTGAAAGCGCGTCGGCAAGCGTGCTGTTCTCACAGACCACCGTTACCGAGCTGAAATATGCGGCAGGCATCAAGGTATCCTTATCGATAATATGGTGATATCGTACGCCGTCAAGCTCAACGGTACGCTCGTAGTCCCCTGAGGTGACGCAAGAGGTGTCGGAAAGGTTCAGGCAGAGGGCAAAATCGCCCTCGTTTCGGGGATCCTTGATTCCCGTTGACCAACTGCCGCCGTCAGGCTTCGTGCCAACCAGGCGCAAATTCCCGCCCACGTCGAGGACGTATGATTGAACCCCCTTCTCCTTCAAAAGGCAAGCCGCCTTCTCGGCCGCGTATCCCTTACCAATAGCTCCTACGTCAAGGGAAGCCTCCGGATCGCTGATTCTGACCGTACACGCGACCTCATCGATCTCAAGCAAATCAATGGAGGTATGCTCTCCTGCACTGTCAAGCTCCGATTTCGTAGGCACCTTTACCGATTTTGCGGATTGCTCCGCAAACTCTCTGAAGTCGTGCCATAGGGAAAGTACAGAGCCCATCATCACGTTCATCTCGCCATTCGTCAGCACGTAAAGCTCCTTGGCATACAGAAGGAAATCGATCAGCTCACGGTCCACCGCCACAGGATATCCACCGGCATTTTTGTTGACGGTACAGAGATTATTGATTCCCTCGTATTCGTTGTATATATCGAACAGGCGGTGATACTTCACAAAAGTCGCCTCGATCTCGCGGCAATTCTCCAAAAAATCATCCTCCGAGTCGCCCGCATAGCTGTAAACCACGGATACCGTGTCGAAATACTCAAAATAGGTCTTTTCCCTTATCTGCTGTCTGCTTTCACATCCGCAAAGCAACAAAAGGAGGCAAACAGTACAGAAACAGCATACAGCCGTTATAATTCTTCTCATTTTTCCTCCTTTAAATTTTGGCACAGGGGGAAAGTAGAAATCTTTTTTCAAAAGGCTTCTTCCTTTCCCCCTGCATATTCTATTCATTAAAGTGTTTTCAGATCGTACGGGGTAGACTGATAGACGAAATAATTCAGCCAATTGATAAAGAGCAGGCTACCGTGGGCACGCCAACGGACAACCGGACCCTTGTCGGGATCGTTGTCACGATAGTAGTTCACAGGGGGCTTGATGGGCAAGCCTGCCGCAAGGTCACGGCGATACTCCGCGTCAAGCGTCAGAGGATCGTATTCCGAGTGACCCATTATAAAGAACTGTCTTCCACCGTTACGCGACACGATGTGCACGCCGACATCGTCGCTGGATGCCAGCACACGAAGCTCGGGGATCTTCTCGATATCCTCTCTGTAAACGGTAGTGTGGCGGGAATGAGGAACGAAGAACTCCTCGTCAAAGCCGCGAAGAAGCATACTCTTTTTGTGATCTGCCTGATGGGCGAACACACCGAACAGCTTTTCGGGCATAATGTGCTTCTGTATTCCGTAGTGGTAATAAAGTCCTGCCTGCGCACCCCAGCAGATATGCATGGTGCTGTGCACGTTGGTCTTTGTCCACTCCATGATCTCACAAAGCTCGCCCCAATAGTCGACCTCCTCGAATTCCATCATCTCAACAGGCGCGCCCGTGATGATCATTCCGTCGAATTTTTGATCCTTGACGTCGTCGAAGGTCTTGTAAAATGCAAGGAGATGCTCCTGTGCCGTGTTTGTCGATTGGTGCGATTTTGTACGTATGAGTGTAAGCTCAATCTGAAGCGGAGTGTTGCCGAGTATGCGCGAGATCTGTGTCTCGGTCTCGATTTTTTTCGGCATCAGATTAAGCAGAAGGATTTTCAAGGGTCTGATATCCTGCGTGATTGCACGCCTTTCGGTCATTACGAATATATTTTCGTTGGCAAGGGTTTGCACCGCAGGCAGATCGTTAGGTATTTTTATCGGCATTTATTACTCCTAAAATTCAGATTTGATCAAGTGCTTGCTGAATATCAGCGATAAGATCGTCTGCGTCCTCAAGACCACAGGAAAGGCGAACAAGGTCGGGAGCAACACCGGAAGCGATCAGATCCGCATCCGAGAGCTGACGGTGGGTAGTGGTTGCGGGGTGGAGACAGCAGGATCTGGCATCTGCAACGTGTGTTTCGATGGCAATCATCTGAAGCGCGTTCATAAAGGTAGAAGCCGCTTCTCTGCCGCCCTTCACGCCGAAGCTGACAACACCGCAGGTGCCGTCAGGCATATACTTCTGCGCGATTGCATAGTCCTTGCTCGACTCAAGTCCGGGATAATTGACCCAAGCGATCTTATCATTCGCTTCAAGATATTTCGCAACTGCGAGTCCGTTCTCGCAATGTCTCTTCATTCTTACGTGAAGGCTCTCAAGACCGAGGTTGAGGATATATGCGCTCATAGGAGCGGGTGTTACACCAAGGTCGCGCATCAGCTGAGCGGTCGCTTTGGTGATAAACGCACCCTCAAGACCGAACTTTTCAGCATAAGTAATACCGTGATAGCTGTCATCGGGCGTGCAGAGACCGGGGTACTTGTCGGCGTGAGCCATCCAATCAAATCTACCCGAATCAATGATCGCGCCACCAACCGCGCTTCCGTGACCGTCCATATATTTTGTGGTGGAGTGCGTCACGATATCCGCGCCCCACTCAAAGGGACGGCAGTTTACAGGTGTGGGGAAGGTGTTATCAATAACCAACGGCACACCGTGCTTGTGCGCCATATCGGCAAATCTCTCAATGTCAAGAACGTTAAGAGCAGGGTTGGCAATGGTCTCACCGAAAACAAGCTTGGTGTTGGGTCTGAATGCCGCCTCAAACTCCTCATCGGAGCAATCGGGAGAAATAAAGGTCACGTCGATGCCCATTCTCTTAAAGGTAACCGCGAAAAGGTTATACGTACCGCCGTAGATTGAAGCCGAAGAAACGATATGGTCTCCGCAGGATGCGATATTGAAGGTTGCAAGGAAGTTTGCCGCCATACCCGAGGAAGTCAGCATAGCCGCAGTTCCGCCCTCCATCTCGCAGATCTTTGCCGCGACGGTGTCGCAGGTGGGGTTCTGAAGTCTGGAGTAGAAATAACCCGACGCTTCAAGGTCGAAAAGCTTACCCATAGCCTCGCCTGTGGTATATTTAAACGTAGTGCTCTGAATGATCGGCACCTGTCTGGGCTCACCGTTTCCCGCGGTATAACCGCCCTGTACGCATTTTGTTCCGATTTTCTTGTTGTTCATAATCTTTGCCTCTTTTCTATCTGAATTTATCATAGCTAAAATTGCAATATCTATACAGTATAATTATATCATTTTTTCGCTTGATGTCAAGGGCTTTTCCGATTTTCATTGCAACATCGTCAGGCTTCTCCGACTTCTACCTTGGCGCTGAGCGGTTTTCACCGTTCGATTCAAAATATCTTAAATCCTCGGTTCAGAATGTTAAGTTTGCTTAACTTTTTGTGAGCTTGAAATGGAATTGACAAAACAGTTTTAAAGTGTTATAATAAAACTAGCGAACTAGACGGAGGGGACAAAGCATGCTTTGGATCATATCCAATATTGAAAGCGAAGAGGACAGAACTTTTGTAGAGGACATATATATCAGATACGAAAAACAAATGTATCTGATCGCCAATAACGTTTTGAAGAATCATCACGATGCACAGGATTGCGTTCATGAAACCGTGAAGATCATCATCGACAGCCTTGATAAGTTCAAATCGGCCTATCAAAACAGAACTCTCGACAGTATCGTGATCATTGCTTGCCGTAACTGCGCCATCAATATGTATAACAAAAGAAAATATCGCGTAAAGCACGAGACCTCCTCCACGATCTACGATCCCGAAAACGATCGCTATACTGTAGCGGATATCGCGGATCCCGATGCCGAGCTTGACAAGATGATCGTAAACCGAGAAAATCTTGAAAGGCTTCAAGCCTTGATCGCAAGCCTTGATCCCATATACCGCGACGTACTGATGCTGAAATGTATGGATCTTGACTATAACGAGATCTCAAAAATCATGAGCATTTCACCTGCATCTGCAAGACAGCGTGTACACCGCGCACGGTCAATATTGATCGCAAACGCTGAAATGTAACGAATTTTCCAATCATGCACAGTTGCATACATATAATAATTCGAAAGGACGGCTTATCATAATGAAATCCGAGCTTGATCTGCTTTTGGAATCTGTCAAAAGTGATTACATCAAAGAAAGCACCGATGCCCTTCGCGCTCTTGATACCGCAAGCGTGGAATTTGACAACTCTTATTATCACAAGCGCCGTCATTCCATTCGTCGGTATAAAAAGAATTTCTTAACGAATGCACCTGAAAAAGCCTTCGGCTTTGTTTTGATGTGTTTTTTAATACCGATCGTTCTGTTGCTTACACTGATTACACCTATCATTCCAATGCTGTTAACTGTCTTTATGATCCTCCGTCAAGAAGAAAAACGCTACGAGGAAGGTCACTTAACTTGTATGCTGAATTATGCATGTCATCTCGAATGATTGTCAGATTCGTCAAATTTCACCCTTGCCGTTTGTTGATTCTCACAAAATTTCAAAAATCCGCTGAAAGGTTGTCACATTTCAGCGGATTTTTTGTTATATAAACCAACGAATCCTGTAAGGAGGGGTATTTTGAATAAACGTATAATTCTTTTCTGTTTTTTACTGATCTTAACATCGCTTGCAGCCTGTAATACTGTTGAGATCGACCGGAAAGACAAAACAGACGGCTATGTGTCCGTCGGAAAGCCTTTTGATGATCTCTATGGCAACAGAAGCGCAAAAAATCCGTGGGATATGATCGTTTTCGATGAAAAATTGTTTGTGGGAAGCGGAAACTACGACCTGAACGTAGGGTCGTGCAAGATCGCCTGCTTGGATTTATCTTCACAAGCATGGAGCACGTGTACAGTACCCGATGAGGAGATCAACTTCTTTGCTGTGATCAATGGAAATCTGATCGCCCCCGGAATCGACCCCACAGAGGATTGGAATTTGGGCAATTACTACACTTACAACGGCACCGATTGGGTAACCGTTCGAAATATTCCCAACGGCATACATAATTTCACTATAATCGAATACAACGACACAATCTTTTCAGGACTCGGAACAACGAAAGGCAGTTTTCCTGTTGCCGCCTCATACGACGGCGGTCAAAGCTTTGCCGAGGTCCCTTTTTATAAAAATGGGATGCCTTGTACAGTAACCGACTCTGCCAAGGATCGCATATACGATCTTTTTATGCTGGGAAACCGACTTTTCGCTGTAAAAACCAACCGCGATTGTGAAATTTTTCTTTATAACGAAGAACATTTTGAATATTACGACCGATGGCTTTACAAAATTGCCTTTCCAAAAGCTGATCTCTTACAGGATCTCCAAAAGCGCGGAGGATTTCTCTCGTCTGTAACACATCGCGATATATACTATTTCACAACAGGCTATCTTTTCAAAACCGTCGATGGAAAAAACGTCGAGCATATTCCCTTCAGCAACAGCCAATACATCATTGATTTATACTGCGACAATCATCATTTATATGCGCTTGGTGTCAGCGAAACAAAGGCCGGAAACTATCTTTCATCGGTTTATAGCATTGATAACGGAGCACCGTGCCTCCTTTTCAGCATCAGCGAAAGAGCCTTCCCCATTAGCTTTGCCGTATACGGATCGGATTTTTATTTCGGATTCGGTTACACAACGTATGATCCCGTTGTGAGCGGCACCATTATGAAATATACATACAAAGGAGAACAAAAATGAAAAAGATTTTAACGGTTCTAGTTCTGAGCATTTTATTGACTGCTTTGCAATCCTGCCAAACGAATGATCCTGTCGATTCTACGGAAACAACACAGCCTGTGGCATCGGAAAACACTTCCGAAGAAAGCACAGAGAGTGCTGTCAGCAATCTCCCGCGCGTTCTGATCCGTTTTATCAGTTACGATGCAAGCGAAGCTGAAACGTCAAAGACAGAATACATCTACGACAAATACGGCAACGAAGCTTGCGCCCTTTTCTATTCTAACGGAGAATTAGTGCAAAGCTCAAAGTACACGTATGACCAAAACCAACGTCTGATAAAAACGGTCGACACAGAGCACTCCACAGAGCAAAGCTTTATTTACGAATACGAATATGATATAAACGGCAACAAGCTTACGGAAACAATCACGGCAACACACGGCTATCTCAGTCGCCGTGCTTATGAATATGACAAGTTGAACCGTGTTGTTAAGGTTACAAGCTCAACAAACGATTCGGAGACCGTTTTCACCTACGATCCGGATAATAGCTGCGTCATATTGGATCGGTACGAATACAACGGCGAGGTGATCTTTAACCAAACCAAGGAAAAATACAACGAAAACGGTGATGTGATCTATCGAGCCGCCTATTATCAAAACAGCTTAGTCGATATTGAATATGAAACAGTAAATATTTACAACGCATACGGTTTGCTTCAAACATCCGAAACCTACGCGGGGGATGAATTGGTTATGTCAACATCCAACGAATACAACGGAGATCTTCTTGTTCGTTCAACAAGTGCTGACGCAGAGGGTGTATATTTGATCTCCGAATACGAATACAATCAATACGGCGAGCTAATCAAGCAGATCAACAAGCTTCCCTCGGGATTGGTGATAGGGTATTCGGAGTATGAATACGCCGAGCTGCATCCATAATACAAAACCTTTGCCGCATTACGGAGAGCTCTCTTCCTCAATTGCCGTTTCGGTTTCTACAAGACCATTCGCTATGCTCCTCGTTCCACACGTAACCATCCGGCTCACCCGATTTGACAAGGTCTATGATCTCCCCGGAAGCGTCTGTTCCAATCTCGTACAAATGGAGCCCCATGATGCTGAAACAAATATATCCGTTGCTCAAAACGTCGGCATTGATCTGAAATCTGCCGCTTCTCAACGTCAGAACCACTCTCTCTTCCTTTCTTCATTGCGCGCTCGCATCGCTCATTATATAGCCTGATGATTTCTTGATCTGTCATTTTTAGCCCCTCCTCTTTTTGTTTTCAAGGACTTCTCACTGTAATATTCAGAAAATCCTTGCTTGAGGTAACGGAATCTCTGTTTATTTCATTATATCATATTTTTATCTGTTGTCAATAGCAGTCATTTTCATATAAAAAAAGGAAGAATTGCTTTAAGTAATTCTTCCTTTTAACGTTTTATGTAATAAATTGTATAAAAAACAAAAAAACACGATTAAAGCCTCCTTCCCATAAGGAAGTTTAAATTCTCCTTGTAGGGACAGGCGTCCTCGACTGTCCGCAAAGGTATAAATGCAACGCAGAAGACAAAGAGTAACCCCGACAGATTCAAGCCTGTCGGGGTAAATTTTATTCTGTTCAATAAATTGGAATTTGACAAATAGTTTAGTCATGTATAGGCAAATCCGAGTCCAGCAATGCCCATGCTTTATGATATTTATCTATGAATGCGAGTTTGTCTTCTTCCTCAAAATGCACAAGCCGCACGCTCGAATTCCGTTTGACAATGAGTTCATACTCACCTTCAACCCAAATATATGCCTTACTCGGTGCAGGCAACTGGAAACTAAGTATTTTTCTTATGGGAAGTTCATTATACGCAGAGTAGATTGCTTTTGCTTGCTCAAAAACTGCGTTCAGTTCCTCATCTGTCAGTTGTTCTGTGCAATTCGGTTCCATATAAACGCATAGAACATCGTTCCAGTTATATCTATCTCCCAAAGTGTCCTCCGATATATCCCAATCAGGGTTTTGTTCAGCAACAATTTGTTTTAGAACAAGATAGTCATAATCTGTATCAATTATATAATATTGTTTGGGAAACTCACCACCTGCAAAACCGCTGTTCCAAACCATAGCTCCTACACTTGATACATGACATTCAATACCATTAATAACAGCGGGGTATTCTCGAAAATTGCGGTTCCAATCATCAATGGTAGTGTCAGTATATTCTTCCGAGACAGTAGCATTCGGATCGATAGACCTCGCAAATGCTAAAATTTCTTCATATGTATGGTGTTTCTTTGTGTACCCTTCGGGAGGATTATAGGTACAAGCATTCAAACAAAAAATAAAAATCAATAGCAAAATCACGGATAATGTTTTTTTCATAAGACGCCTCCTTGTAAAATCCTCGCTTATCGTCCTGTTTTATTGCCAGTTTCGCCTTTGTATTACAGCGTTGCAAGCAACGCATGGCTTCGGGCAAAGCCCATACCCCTTTGTAGGGCGGTGCCTTGGTGCCGCCGTTGCATAAAACAAAATCTTTCATTGCGGCGGGAGCAAGCCCCCGCCCTACGTTACAATTCCATTATAACACAAATCGGCAGAGAAAACAAGTTCTCTGCCGAAAATTATGTGTGTCCGTAGGGGCGATTCATGAATCGCCCGTTTTTGTTTGCTTATTTCAGCGGGCGATTCGTGAATCGCCCCTACAAAATACAAACATCCTTATGAGAAGGAGCCTAACACCGTGCACTTTTGTTTTACTCGACCAATCGATAAGGTAAAAGAGAATGAGTATCAAAACCCGAAAC
>JAFTRQ010000099.1 GCA_017462125.1 Clostridia bacterium
CTGTACTAAAAAGGTGTTGGATGAAGAAGTCATTGTTCGTCCGAACATAAGGGTGCAGAAATATGTTTGTCAGTATCTTAATGAACTGACCGAAGAACTCAAACGGCTTGAGAAAATCGAGCAAACAAACGATGTTCTGGACAACCTAAAGTATTTGCTTGAATTGATTGCTCATTTGTCAGAATAAAAAACAAAAATGCTCTGCTTTTTACGGCAGAGCATTTCATTTAGTGGTGTCAAAATTCAAAGTGGTGTCAAAGTGGTGTCAGCACAATAAAGAAAACCCCGAAAATCCTTGTAAAATCAAGGTTTTCGGGGGGTTTCGTATTATTCCCACTCGATCGTACCCGTAGGCTTCGGCGAGAGGTCGTAAAGTACGCGGTTGATGCCGGGAACTTCGGAGGTGATTCTGTTTACGATCTTATGAAGCACCGCGTAGGGAATTTCCTCGATGGTAGCGGTCATAGCATCCTTGGTATTGACGGCACGGATGATTGCGGGCCAGCCCTCGTAGCGGCTGTCGTCCTTCACGCCGACGCTCTTGATGTCGGGAATAACTACGAAATACTGCCAAACCTTCTCGGCAAGTCCGCACTTATCGAACTCGTCGCGAAGGATCGCGTCTGCCTCGCGGAGAGCGTGGAGACGGTCACGGGTGATCGCGCCAAGACATCTTACGCCGAGACCGGGGCCGGGGAAGGGCTGACGGTATACCATCGCGTGGGGAAGTCCGAGCGCTTCGCCAACGACTCTGACCTCGTCCTTGAACAAAAGCTTTACAGGCTCGCAAAGCTCAAACTGAAGGTCCTCGGGAAGTCCGCCAACGTTGTGGTGAGACTTGACGGCCTTCTTGCCCTCTGCCTGCTTAACGCTCTCAAGAATGTCGGGGTAGATCGTACCCTGCGCCAAAAACTCGATGCCCTCAAGCTTGCGGGCTTCTTCAGCGAAAATCTCAATAAATTCCTTGCCGATAATCTTTCTCTTTGTCTCGGGATCGGAAACTCCTGCCAAAAGATCAAGATAACGGTCGGTTGCGTCGATGTAGATCAGATTTGCGTCGAGGGTCTTGCCGAATATGTCGATAACTGCCTCGCTCTCGCCCTTACGCATAAGGCCGTGATTTACGTGCACGCAAACCAACTGCTTGCCGATTGCTTTGATAAGAAGTGCCGCAACGACAGAGGAGTCAACTCCACCAGAAAGCGCCAAAAGCACCTTCTTGTCGCCGACCTGCGCGCGAATCTCTTTTACCTGCTCGTCAATGAATGCGTTGGCAAGCTCAAAGTTTGTAATTCTTTCCATATTTTCAGGACGAACGTTGCTCATATATTTTTCCTTTCCTGCAGGGCTCTGCCCTGCACCCGCTTAAAACCTTTTTGAGAAAAAGGTTTTAAGAATTCCAAAAACCTTCAAAAAATTGGTTTTATTATCAAATGCAGTATTTTGAAATGGACTTGCAACACGATAGCAGATGCGCCTCGGTAAAAATCAAGCCCGTTTCAAAGAACGAAATGGGGTTGTTTTATCCCTTTTTGGGAAGTTCTTTGGAGAGCTCGAGAACCTTTCTCTCAAGAAAGGTTCTCGAACGCATCCCTTAATTAGTATAGTTATCGAAATAGCCCTGAACGAGAACGACGGGAGTACCCTTGTCACCGGAGCCGCTTGTCAGGTCACAAAGGGAGCCAATCAGGTCGGTGAGCTGACGGGGAGTTGTACCCTGAGAAGCCATATTACCAACGAGAGAGGAGCCGTCCTTTGCCTTGATGGAAGCAGAGATAGCCGCCTTCAGGTCCTCGCCGGAGAGATCCTTGAAGTCGTTATCTGCGAGATACTTGAGCTTAAGCTCGTTGGGAGTACCGATCAGACCGTCGGTGTAAGCGGGGGAAACAACGGGGTCTGCAAGCTCCCAGATCTTACCCTGAGGATCCTTGAACGCGCCATCGCCGTAGACCATAACCTCAACCTTTTTGCCGGTTCTCTCAAATACTCTTGCCTGAATGTCGAGAACGAGGTCGCGACATTCGCGGGGGAAGAGCTTAACAGTGTCCTCTGTGGACTTGTTAGAGCCGAGAAGACCGTACTTTTCGTTGTAGCCGCTACCGTTTATGGGCGCGGTCATAATATCGTCAAGAGAGCAGACGACCTTGGCGCCGTTTTCAAGAAGGATTCTCTTGGTGCGCGCGCGAGTGTGAATGTCACAGTTGATAATGTGGTCGCAGTAGTTCAGAATTGCCTTGGCCTGGTTTGCGAAAACGATCTCAACCTCGGCACCGCATTCCTTGATCAGGTCGCCGTAATATTCAACGTAATCAACACCGGTGAATTCGTGCTTTTCGTATCCGAAGAGCTCGCGGTATTTTTCAAGGGAAAGAACGTCGCTGTAAGGATTCACGCCCGACTCGTCTATCATATCCATGCTGATCAGATGGTTGCCCACCTCATCGGAGGGATAGCTGAGCATCAATACGACCTTTTTGCATCCCTTTGCGATTCCGCGCAGGCAGATCGCGAAGCGGTTTCTGGAGAGAATGGGGAAGATAACGCCGACGGTGCCGCCGCCAAGCTTTGCTTTCACGTCCTCTGCGATCGCGTCTACAGAGACGTAGTTGCCCTGTACGCGGGCTACGACCGATTCTGTAATCGAGATAACGTCCTTGTCGCGGAGCTCAAATCCTTCGCACTCCGCCGCATCGATAACGGTATCGGTAACGATTGCCGCGAGGTCATCGCCCTCACGGAAGATGGGGCAACGAATACCCCTTGAAACTGTTCCGACTTTACGTTCTTTCATTGTTTGTCCCTTTCTTATGCTTCAATAGAAGCATTTTTATATAGAATTTATTATTTACAGGTTTGTTTTGCGATTCTCTCAGTCGAGATAGCCTAAAAGCTGAAGTCTTTCCGCCAAGAGCATTGCAATGCCGTGATATCCCTCAATAGAGAGATGAACCTCTTTGTCTGTCAGGTGGTTATAGGTGATCTCAACGGGAATAATATGATTTTTGAGCTTTTGGCGCATAACGTCAAGCTCCTCCGCCGTTTTGTCGGCAAAATATCCGCCGGAGAGGATGAGGTCGAGACCGCGCGCCGCAAACTCCTCGTAAAGATCCAAAAAGTGGATGCCGAAGCGCTCCAGTGCCGCTCTGCGGTAGTATGCGTATTTTTCCTCGGGCGTGTCACCCTTCACGTCACACCAGCAATTCCAAAGCGGATGATTGTTGGCAAGCATACCGCCGATGATGATATACTTTCCGCCGTTCAGCTTTCCGCAAGCCTCCATCGTGTCGAGCCAGCGCTGAAGGGTCAAGCCTCCGCCGTCGTTAAGACCGGCGAAGATAATATTGACGTCGGCACAGCGTTTGTGCGCGGTAAATACCAAGGTTCCCTTGGGGATCACGGTCTCGACGCCGTCGGGGTCCTTCTTCTGAATAAAATCGGTGTGACTGTCGTTATCTGCCGTCAGAATATATTCCTTGCCGCCGATGGTCAGAGGATTGGTGTCGCGAACGTTCTGGGTAAAATAGACGCACAGATCCTCGCCTACCTTGTCGGGATAGCAAAGCTTCAGCTTGGTGCCCGAGACGTGCCCGCCGATAAAGCTTCTTTGCCCGAGGCTTACGGGAGTGTTGTCGGCAGGGATCACCAGATCCTCGGCAAGATAGCAAGCTACGCCGCCCAATCGGGCAACGATAGCCGAAAGACATTCACCGCCGTGACCGCAGTTTATGACCTCCGCGTCGTATCCCCGCTCTGTAAGAATGGCTTGAAGTCTGCCCGGATATGAGCTTTCCGTGCTGTTTCCTTGGGTAACAGAATCACCCGAGCAAAGGATCGTTCGTTTCATTATTACACCTCCAAATGCGCATCGAAAACAAAGCTACATTATATTATATCAAATTTTATGGGGAAATTCAATGTATATTTTTTGAACAAGTGATATTTTTCGATATTTATTATCAAAAAAACACTTCATTTTGACAAAACTTTTACACAGTGAATTATAGCACTTCACATAGTATTTGTCAATAATTTTGAAAAAATGAGCTTGCCGAAATTATTTATCATCAAAAGCGCGTTTTTATCATTTTTTACAAATCAACAGGTGTCGGTGTAAAATTACGCTTGGATATCGTCACGGACGGAGGAGATTCCCGTTCTGCGTTTTTTGCTGTCCCAACTTGCTGAAAACAGATCAAAATTATCAAGAAAAAACAAAGGCTTTTCGGGAAAACAATCAAAATAATCAAGGAAAATCTTGTTTTATTGATGTATAATGGTAACAACACCGAAGAAAGGTGAAGCGATCCGTTGTGAAAAAACAAAGGGGGATAACAGTTATGGAAAAGAAAAGATACGCCCACGTGGGCATTGGCGGCAGAGCGATCATGTATTATACCGCTATTTCGAAGGATTTTAACGAATATGCGGAGCTTGTAGGCTTCTGTGATATCAACAGAAAGCGTATGGAATACGCGAATCGCAGACTTGTAAACCAGTGCGGATATCACGAGGTTCCTATGTACGGCGCCGACGAGTTTGAGAAGATGATCGAGGAGACCAAGCCCGATGTCGTTATCGTTACCTCGATGGACCGTACCCACCACAAATACATCATCAAGGCTATGGAGTGCGGCTGTGACGTTGTTTCCGAGAAGCCGATGACCGTAGATGCAAAGAA
The DNA here is from genome assembly GCA_017462125.1 of Clostridia bacterium. The sequence goes on from JAFTRQ010000099.1 coordinate 4,679, forward strand.
GTGTCAGGAGATCGTTGATTGCATTGAGAAAACAGGCAAAAATCTCCGTGTGACCTTCAATTACAGATATTCGCCCGACAGAACCAAGGTCCGCGATCTTATTATGAACGGTACGATCGGTGACGTGAAGCAGATCCACTTTGAGTGGTTGCTCAACACCTCTCACGGTGCCGACTATTTCCGCCGTTGGCACAGAAATAAGAACAACAGCGGAGGCCTTCTCGTTCACAAGGCTACCCACCACTTTGACCTTGTCAATTTCTGGCTCGATTCCTATCCCACCAAGGTGTTTGCTCTCGGCGATCTGAAGTTCTACGGCAGAGAGAACGCGGAGGAGAGAGGCGTTACCAAGTTCTATTACCGCTCCTACGGCTCCGAGAACGCAAAGGGCGATCCCTTCGCAATGAACATCGCGGCAGGCGGCAACAAGGATCTTTACTTCGATTGCGAGTCTGAAGACGGTTACCTGCGCGACCAGAGCGTATTCGGCGACGGAATCAGCATCGAGGATACGATGAATCTCGTGGTTCAGTACGCGAACGGTGCGCAGATGTCCTATTCTCTCAACGCTTATTCTCCTTGGGAGGGCTACAGAGTTATGTTCACGGGAACCAAGGGCAGACTTGAGCTTGAGGTCGTGGAGGCATTCGTTAAGGATCTTGGAGCAGAGCATGATAAGAACAGTGAGTATAAGGACAAGAAGATCACCGTTTATCCTATGTTCAAGCCCGCTTATGAGGTTGAAATTCCCGATTGTACGGGCGGCCACGGCGGCGGTGACCCCGTTATGCTCAACGATATCTTCAACCCCAATCCCCCCAAGGATCCCTACAGAAGAGCGGCAGGCTATATCGATGGCTGCATGAGCATTCTGACGGGTATCGCGGGCAACAAATCCATTGCCACAGGTCTGCCTGTTGACGTCCTTTCTCTGGTAGACATTCCCGATTTCAAAAACAAATGGAAAAACCGTTAATGCTGTGCAGAGCATCGCTTCCGTAAAGGAACAGCATTTTCAATCATCTGAGCCTCCGACAGGATTTTCTGTCGGAGGCTGTTTTTACGGCACAAACGTTGCTTTTTCCGTATCGCGCCGTTTCTCCGACAGGGCGAAATTATATATCTTTTTTGAGCATCGCATATCGGATTTGGTATTTACAACTTCAATTTTGTGTGGTATAATGTCTTCAAGTGAGTAAAGGAGGGTTTGTGTATGAGTATATTTGATAAGATCAAAGCTCCGCCAAAGGAATTCAGCCCTGCCGCTTTTTGGTTCTGGTACGGAGCCTTAAATCCGGATGAGCTTCGCCGTCAGATCGATCTGATGACGGAGCAGGGCGTGTATAACGGCTTTATGCACTCGCGCGCGTATCTGAAAACTCCCTATCTTGAGGACGAGTGGTGGGATGCGATCTCCGCTTGCGTGGATGAGGGCGAGAAAACAGGCTTTTATCCGTGGCTTTACGACGAATATGCATGGCCCAGCGGAACAGCGGGAAGCACCTTTGAGTACGGCTATCAAAAGCCGTCGAAAACGCTGGCGAGCGGTCAAAAAAATATGGGAAAAAGCCTTGCTTTGCAGCGTTTTCCGTCCGCTTCGGAATTTAAAGAGGCCGCCAATACGGATGCAAATCAAAGCCTCCTTTGTCTGTTCTGCGGTGAGGGAACAGAATTTTTCCCCGTGGAAAAAGAGAACATTGACGCGGCAGAGGGAGAGATCCTTGCGTTTTACGTGAAGCTGCATCCCACTCTCGTGGACTATATGAACAAGGAAACGATCCGTGAGTTTATAAGCTATACTCACGAGGAATACAAAAAGCGCTACGGAGAGCACTTCGGAAGCAGGATCCCCGGTGTTTTCTTTGACGAGATCTATATGAACCATTTCGCTCCGTGGACGGAAAAGCTTCCCGAAGAGTTCAGGGCTCGTCGCGGATACGATCTGATGCCCAAGCTTTTTGCTCTTGCCGTTGACGGCGGCGAGAGGGAGAGAGAGGTGCGCCGTGATTTTTATAAGACCGTGGCAGAGCTTTACGAGGAGGCATTTTTCGATCAGATCGGCTCGTGGTGCGAGGAAAACAAGCTGCAGCTGACGGGACATACCGAGGAGGATATCTGGTTGCATCCCTCCCGTCAAGGAAACTATTTCAATACGGTGAGACATCTGCAGATCCCCGGTGCCGATTGCCACGACTACCGTTACCGCTTCCCGAGAAAAATCACCTACAGAGAGCCTAAGCTTGCCGTTTCGGTCTCCAGAGCATACGGCAAGGAGCGCGCAATGTCCGAGGCGTTTGGCGGCGCGGGATGGGCCTGCACGCTGCAGGAGTTCAAAAGAGGAGTTAACACGGCGGGCGCTATGGGCATCTCTATGTTCACGCTTCACGGATTTTACAGCGAGATCGATCATCAGGGATCGCAGTCGGATTGGCCGGGCAACTTCTTTTTCCAAAATCCCTATTGGCGCTATTTCAAGCATTTTGCAGACTATATAACCCGCGTGTGCTATATCAATTCGTTGGGAACGCCTGTCGTAGACGTCGCTCTCTACTATCCCATTGAGGATCTGCAGAGGGAGACTCATATAAAGGGTATGACTCCCGTAGGCAGGGGCATCAACGCCGCCTTCAATACCGTGCTGAACACGCTGATCGAAAATCAGATCGATGTGGATATGGTGGATATGGAGAGCTTGATGAGAGCAGAGCTTGCAGATGGCAGATTGTGCGTGGGCAAGGAGCGCTTTGCCGTGCTTCTGATGCCCGACGTTGTGAAGCCTGACGCGGCGCTTGCCCAAAAGCTTGAGGAGTTTACGAAGGTGGGCGGTAAGGTCATCCGTTACGCGACGCAAGAGTCGGCTTCGGGTGAGCTTGCGCTACCCGAGGAGATATGTAAGGCTGTTTTCGGGGAATTTTCACTTCCGAGGGACGTGTACGTGGTTGGAGATAACTGCGACCTCTTCGTAAATCATCGCAAAATAGAGGACAAGGATTTCTATTTCGTGGCAAACAGCGCGCCGCGGGCACGTGAATTAACGCTTTTCCTCCGCGAAAGGGGACACGCGAGAAGGCTGAGCCCCGAGAGCGGAGAGCTTGGCAAGGTGTTCCACAGCATAAATGAGGAAGGCACGCTGGTGAGTCTTACCCTTGAAGAGGACGAGGCCGTATGGATCGTCATCGAGCCCAAGGGAGGATATACCAAGCTGGAGCGCGAAAGGGTCGCCGAAGAGATGATCGTTGCAGGCAGATGGGAGTTTTTGCCTCTTCCTGCCGATCTTGACGGAGAAGCGCAGATCAGGCAAGAGCGAACCGAGCTGAAGATCCCGCTCGCCACGTTTTCGTCAAGCCTTCAGAGGGGCGGCAGGCAGATCAGAATACAAAACAAAGAGGGCGAGCTTGGCAACGTTGGCAGACATCTGAGCCTTTGGAACGCAAGCTGGATCACAAGACGCGTTGGTTGGAAGGACAGCTGCTCAAGCAAGGGGCTCTATTTCAGACGAAGCCTTTCTCTCGCGCAAAAGCCTGACGAGGCAAGGATCTGCTTATCCGCGGTCAATGAATGGAGCTTGTATATCAATGGCGAGGCTGTGTGCTCGTCAAAAGAGGGAATGCAGCCCACAACGCTCGATATCACCGCGTTTTTGCGCGCGGGAGAAAATGCTGTGTGCGTGTTCGTTCATAATCCCACGCCTCTTTCGAAGGGTACGCTTCTTGAAAAAGAGGAGCTTCTGCCACAGCTTCTGATCTCTCTGATAGCCGAGATCGAAATGAATTTTGGCGAGGAAAGGCAGACCGTCTGCACCGACAGTCAATGGATCACCTGCGAGTCTGCAGGCAAGGATTGGATAAGCTTGGATTACAAGCCTGCCGTGTCCTATATTGATGCCTCCGCCCGCTCGGGTATGGCGCCTGCCTTAAGACCGACCGAATGGTCGTGGGCATGGGAGCGCGGAAAACCGCCGATGAAGCCCTTTGGAGATCTGCCAAGGTTTGGCGAATCGCTTCAATACCCGCAAAGAGTCTGCTACGGTATAGAATTGCCTTGCGGTACGGCGGCTGTAAAGCATCCGCGCGTGTCCGGAGAACACGTAGAAATATTGATCGACGGTATAGAGGCTTGCTTCAAGGACGGCGTTTGCACGCTTAAGCCCGACGGAAATACCCACTATATGCAGATCATTCTTACGGCAAACGGTGAAGCAGACGGCTTGTTGGAGAATGTTGCCGTTGAGCTTGTACCGCAGAGAGGCGCTCTTTGTGACTGGAGACTTCACGGACTCAAATGGTATTCGGGATTTGCTTCCTATAAAAACAGCTTTGCGCTGTCTAAGGGCAGCGGACGGTATATCCTTGATCCGGGTCAGATCTGTCAACAGGCTGAGGTTTGGGTAAACGGACGGAAGGCGGGCGAACGGGTCTGGGCACCCTATAGACTTGATATTACCGAGTATTTGAAGGACGGCAACAACGAGATCGTCATCGTGGTCAGCAATTCCGCGGGCGTGGAGCATCAATTTATGCTTCTCGACGAGGGAGAGGCTGTGGGCTGGAACAGATATTGGAATTTCGACAATATACAAAGAGAGGGCGAAAAGCTGATTTCCGGCTTGCTCGGTCCCGTAAAGCTTTTGAGAATGATTTGATAGGGAGAAGGGTTATGAAAATACACTTTTTGGGCACCTGCGCGGGTACCGAGCCGATGCCGACCCGAAAGCATTCATCCACCGCTGTGGAGTTGAACGGCGCGCTCTATTTTCTCGACGCAGGCGAGGGATGCTCCTACACCGCCCACAATATGGGTCTTGACCTGCTGACAACCAAGGAGATTTTTATATCACACACCCATCTCGACCACGTTGGCGGACTTTGCAATCTGCTTTGGACCGTCAGAAAGTTAAGATACCATTACGGCAAGAAAACGAAATTTGATACGATCAACGTCTATATCCCCACGGCGGAAAGCTTTGAGGGGGTAATGAAGATATTGCGCAACAGCGAGGACGATTTCAAGTGCGACTTTGCCGTTGTAGAAAATACTGTTGTCGACGGTGAGATCTTTGACGACGGACAGCTTAAGGTGACGGCGGCGCATAATACCCACCTGAGGAGCAAGAATTTCGCGCCGTGGCAGTCCTTCTCCTATAAGCTTGAGGCCGAGGGAAAAAGCATCGTTTATTCGGGCGACGTGGCAAGCTATAGTGAGCTTGATGGGCTGATCGGCGAGCATTGCGATGCATTGATCATCGAAACGGGACATTTTGTGATAAACGACGTGTACGAATATACGAAGGATAAGAATGTTGACAGGATCTTCTTCACCCACAACGGCAGAGAGATCATTTTCGGAACCGAGGAATGCAGGGAGCGCGTCGGAAGGCTTTTCGGCGGCTTGGCGACGATCTGCGAGGACGGTATGACGGTTGAATTATAAAGGACGGAGCGGGTTATGAAAATTGCTTTTATTTGCGATACGCATTTGCCGAACAATCAGAATTCGGCGCAATACGCTTATCTTACGGAAATCATCAAAAGGATGCGCGAGGATAAGATCGAAACGGTTATCAGCGTGGGAGATATCACCTCTTTCGGAGAAAAAGAGATCTTTATGCAGCATCTCGAGGATCTGAAGGGCTTCGACCACCAATACGTTATCGGAAATGCCGAGGTGAGAAATGAAGCAACCAAAGGCTTTTTCCTCGAAGCCTCCAAGGGATTTTTGATCGAGCGCGGCGGCAGACGCTTTTTGGGCGTGGATACTCCTTATGATAAGATCGAGGAGCGTGACCGAGAAAGGGCGCGCACTCTCTCCGACGGAGACGTGCTTGTGATGCACAATTATGTGGAATCCCTGGAAAAGGACAGCCGAGAATTCGTTATCCGCCTGTGCGAGGAGAAGGCGCTGACGGTCATTCACGCGCATTCTCATATGAGACGGGACTATGCCTTGGGAAGATCGAGAGTGATCGGCCTCCGCGCGCTCGACCCCGATAAGTCCATCGGCGGCTATCCCTGTATCGATTATATCGAGTTTGACGGGGGGCAGGTCGCCTATGAGGAGGTCTTGATCAAGAACCCCGTGGATGTTCTGAAGGATCTGAGGGCACATTTCGGTATCTCCTGCGTGGATAATCTGAGAGATCTGACCTATGCCCTTGAAAACAACGTATATGCCGTGGAGATCAGGACCAACGGCGCGGATTGGACGCCCGATCTTTCTTTGATCCCGCTGATCGAAAAGTGGAGAGCGAAAACAGGCGGTTATCTTTCGGTCCATTTCCCGAATCTTGGATATAAGAACGGGGAGATCACAGGCAAGGAGCAGTGGTATGCGGCAACAGAGTATGCCATCGCCATTCAAGCCGACGGCTTAACGATGCATCCGCCAAGAAGAGTGCGCGTATGCGATATGCCTTGCGGAGGAAAGCTTTGGAATGAATTTCTGGAGATCTATTTATACACCGTGAAAAGGATCCCTGCGCACGTCCGTGTCGGAATTGAAAATATGCATATAGAGGCAGGAGAGGGGAAAAACGAGCAGCGCTCCTTTGGGTATACGCCCGCAGAGGTAAGCGCCTTGATCGATGCCTTGAATGATGCTATGTCAGACCCTGGTCGTGTCGGTCATATTTTGGACGTTGGCCACGCCAGAAACAACGGCCACTTGGCTTCGACCTATCCCATCAGCCGTTGGTATGAGATCATGGGGCAGAGAACCGTGGCATATCACATCCATCAGGTTCTTGCCGCAGAAAAGGGAATGAAGAATCATAATGCCATTGAGAATTGGCTCGGTCCGATCATCAATTACGCTTCGTTCTTTTACAGCTGGGAGAAAAAGGTGATCAATCATAGGCCCGTATTCCTTGAGGTGCAGGGATGCGTGAACTATCAAAAGAGCATCGAAGCCTTTGAAAGGCTTTTGCGTGATGCCAAAGACCTTTTGTGATAAAAACAGCCTCCGACGAGTATAAAAAACTTGTCGGAGGCTTATTCATTTGAGATTTTTCGATATTGTCAGCAATCAGACCCGATATTCGGTAACCGTCAGCGCCGCCGATTCGGGAAGATGTGCTTCATATTTCATTCCACAGGGGATCGCCAAGGAGTACGTCTTTTTGCCGTCCGCAGTCTTGCAGCTGACGGCGATCAGCCCTTGGGGAGTGGGAACGACGCCCTCGAAGCTGTCAAACCTGTCGCAGGGCTCGAAACGGACGACCTCATATCCTGCTTTTTCGGGGCGGATGCCGAGAACGTATGCGCTGAGCACGTAGGTGCAGCCTGCGCTCCAGGCGTGGCAGTTTGTGAAATACTTGGGCTTTGGCGCGTCGGTTGCGGGGCAGTATTCCCAAAACGTCTCCGTCCCCTTACGAAGCATTCCGCCAAAGCATCTGTCCATAAGCTCAAGCGCCCCTTCGCTGTCGCCCATCAGAAATCTTGCCTCTGCTTCATACGTGTTCATAAGAGGGGACACGGTATCGTTACCGCCGTACTGATGGGGGTCCGGTCTGTCGATAACGGTAGCGCCGTAAGGCGACCAGAGCTGCTTGCGCAGGGTTCTCATTGCCGCGTCTGCGCGGTCACCCTCGGCAATTCCGTAAAGCACGCAGAGTGCGTTGCCGTCCTGAGGCACGTAGCTTTGATCGAAGGTGTCAAGATAAGCCTGCTTTTCCTCGCTCCAGAGGCGGTCGTTGATCGCCTTTTTTACCTTTTCGGCAAGCGTGCGCCATTCCTTTGCGCGTTGATCTCCCACAACGTCGGCAAGCTCTGCCATGCAGATAAGACTCTTATACAAAAGCGCGTTGATCAGAGGCTTTTCCCCGAGACGGTCGAGGGATTGAGTAAAATCTACGGAGGAGTTGGCAAAGCAGAACGCGCCCGAGAAAACAGGGAACTGATAGATCAGATCCGATGCGTTCATTTTGCCGATCATCCAATCGAGATTGCTTGCAAGCTCTTCGAAATGCTGCTCTGCAAGATGGGTGTCGTTATAGTAAAAGTAATGATTGTAGGCGTGAACGATCCTCCAGGCAGGGTATTCCCAGAGACCGACGTTCCGCATAAATCGGTCGGTGATGCGACCGACGTTGCTGGTCATTTCGGTATAGGAAAGCGAGCTTACCGTCAGGTCACCGTCGCCGAATGCGTAAGCGTCGATCAAAGCGGCAATAATGCCGTCTCCCGTGAAATATTTCATCTCGTTTCGGGGACAGCTTTCGTACTCCTGATGCTTGTTGATGTGAAGGGTGTATTTTCCAACCTCCCACATTTTGTTGAAGATCTCCTCGGAGCAATGGAAGTAGCCCTGCTTTTCGTGATTGATCAGATCAAGACGGAAGCCGAAGGATTTCAGCGTAACCTTGGTGTTGAAGAGTAGCTTTACGTATTTTGCCGCCCTTCTGCGGAGCAAAAACAGCTTGTTTTCGCCCTTTTTCAGAGGGCTTTTCAGAGTCAAACGCTTGGCGGATATATTGTGCTGCGGGGTCTCAAACTCCAGATCCTCGGGATAGGTGGTGTAGTCGAAGCGAAGCTCAACCTCGCCCTCATCCTCCGCAATGCATTCAAGGCAAACGTATCCGCAGTAAAGCCTGTCAAATTCGTACATTACGTGAGATTTTTCCTCAGCGGAGACAAGGCAGTCGTCCCGCATCTCCATATTGGTATAGCGAATACTTGAGGGATAGGCATAGGTCTGCTTCGGGCGGGATACGTAGCGCTGATAGCCCTCCGCCACCTTTGCGACGGCATCGGGAACCGAGATCTCCTTTTCCTCGCGCCAAAGCGCCGCCGAGAGCCAGAAGCGGTCATATTCGCCTTGCGTTACTTGCGTGAACACCTGGGGCTTGGTCTGCCCGTCATCGCTTTCGCAAAGCCAGCTTTCATCCGTCGCGATCTTCAGCTCTTTCTCGCCGACGTTGATTTCAAGCTCTGCCGCCACGCAGGAGAATTGCGAGCCGCGGCGCTTTTGAAAGTCGCGCTCCACGGTCTGATAGTAGTGACCGCCCAAAACAAGAGCGATTTCGTTTTCACCAAGCTTCAGCAAAGACCTGCATTCGGCACAGCTTATGCGGTTTGCATATCTGCCGGTGTTGGTTCCAACGAAAGCGCCGTTGACGTAAGCGCCGCAAACGCCCACCGAGTCAAAACGGATCGCGGCAAAATCGGGAAGGGTGTCAAGCGTGAATCTTTTTTTGAAGCAGATCCACTCGTCACCCGTATGCTTGATGATGCCGATGCGGCCGATGTCGGTGTGCGAATTCATATTTTCTGTTTTTCGAATGATATAGCTTGCGCTCATAGCGGTTCCTCCTTAGTCGGGAAGCTTTTGAAAGGGTAATTCCATTTTATTACAGATCTTTGATTTTGTCAAGTTTTTGTTTGTTGCAAAGATGTTTTTGAACAAAACGTGTCGAATTTTATACCTGCTGTCGGCAATGCGGTCATGCTTTATTATATCACGGCAGCTTTGCTCTGTCAATTCGGGTTTATAAGCTTCATAAGCTGTTGGTCGCGTAAAGAGTTATCCGATATTTTTTTGAAATAACAATATTTTTCACACATTTATGAAAAAATGTGGTATAATGAAAAAAACACTTATTTCAAGCCGTTGGAAAATCGTTTACGGAGAGGATTTATATGAAGGTATCAGCTATCATCGCCACTGCAAGTGAAATCAAAATACAACTATCGGGACTTTCTGCGGATACAACCGCCGTTGCCAAAGCCTTCGTTCCCTTGCTTTGCGGCAACTCAAAAGAGAACAAGACTCCCGGCAGACTTATATTTGAAAGCAACACAACGCAAAAGGACGGCTTCGTTCTGCCAAGATATATAGGCGGCTACGATCTCTCGATCTGTCGATTTGAGGTTACGTTTGGTGGAGAGACGGTTGGCGGTGTGCGATACGTTACCGACTTTGGCGAAGGGTTTTCAAAGAACGACTTCAGCTTTACGGTCAAAAAGCCCGTGGGTACTTGGATCAATTCCACCGAGGAGGATATGGATCTCTTGGGCTTTGGCTGTATGATGAACGAGCTCAACTGCGCGTGGATACAGACCGTGTCTCCAAAGGAGGATGACATCCCTCACGAGTGGAACGGCAAAACCTATTATTTTGATCGCGAATTTATGGAGCTTTACGATTCCTTGATGCTTCCGTGCGTCAATCGCAGGATCCCGTGCCTGATCAGGCTTATCAATCGCTTCAGCTACCGCTTATGCGGCTCGGACAACGAGCTTGTCAAGATCATCGGACACCCCGACTACGAGCCCACGGGCTTTAACGAGCAGATGAGCGCATTCAACCTCAGAACAGAAGAGGGACTTGATATGTACTGAAACCAATTTTGTCAAGGGTAAAGTGTGTATGTTTACAATTTCTTAACAAAATATTATGTATTCTTTATAATAAGAGCTATAGCGACACATTTCGACAATCTGTTCAAAAAGATTTTTCATTTTTTGTTTCCAACCTACTTGAAAATTATTCCAAAATATGATATAATGGGTTTACAATTTAATAGCCGTAAGAAATCAAACACAAAACCCGACAACAATGTGCGAAGATGAATTTATTGTTGCCGAGTTCTTCTTGTATAGAAGCGAGGAATCTGTACGGGAATTATTAGGCATAACATAAAAAATTACAGCGCATAAGAGTTTGGGATTGATGTCCCGATCTTCTTATGCGCTGTTTTAATTGATGATACATTTTATACAAGGAGGGATTGCCTTATGATGAAAAATTGCAATCACTACGTTTCCCCGTTCACCAACCGCAGAGTCCCTCTGCTGTTACTTCGATTATGCATATAGTAATTTGCTATATGCACAATTTTCCAATATTCGATATATTAACACCCCCACCATCCATCATTTCAATTAACAGAAAGGAACAAAAACTATGAAGAAATTCTCCATGAAATTTATCGCGGGCTTACTTTCGGTATTGCTCGTGATAATGTCACTTCCCGTATCCGCATTTGCAATTGATCTTAGTGGTGATTCCTCGCCTCCCGCTGAAGATGAGATTATTTATAACCGCGATATAGTTGAGCTCGTAGATATGCGCACGGCAACGGATAAATATTTTCGCCTTGATGACGGAAGTTATTACGTTGCGCACTACAATTCAGATGTCCATTATCTTGATGATAATGGTGTATGGCAAGATATAGACAACTCTTTGGCAGTCAATGGTAGCGAGATTACCACCAGTGACGCTAAGATCAAACTTGCCAAGAAAACGACTGGCAACGGCGAGATTTTCACTATCCACGATGGCAATCGAAAACTCTCCCTCGCGTTGAATGGCGCTAACAAGAAAGTGGAGGGCATCATCAGCAACAATGAAGCTGAATTTGATGATGACGCTACTCAGCTTCAAAAAATGACAACCCTTGATAAGATATCCGCCTCGGTACGTTATAACGACATTCTTGAAAATGTTGATTTGGAATATGTTATTAAAGGCGCAAATATCAAGGAAAACATCATTGTTAAAGCGAAAGCAAGTAATTATTCGTATTCGTTTACGCTTTCGTTGAACAACCTTGTTGCCTCACTTAACGAGAAAAACGAAATTATTATTTCCGATTCGTCAACCTCCGAAATCGTTTATCTCATTCCCGCGCCTATCATGTGGGATGCAAACGATGTATATTCCGACGATATTGCAGTTTCTCTTACCGATAATAACAACGGCAAGTACACCTTGACGATTACCGCTGATTCCGATTGGATGAACGCAACCGACCGCGTTTATCCGATCACGATAGATCCTCCTATATACACTTCTTCCAGTTCAAGCGTTTTGGATTTGGATTTTTCAACATCGTCCACTTCTCCGAGCGTTAGTTCGGATTCGCTTTATGTGAGTTCCACTTGGAGAGCGTATTGGAAGCTTACAACGCTCCCCACCCTCCCTGCATCTGCGTACATAACAAACGCAGAATTTACATTAGAGTGTTTCACTTCCGATGTACTCCAAGGATATGTTGCTGTATACGATGTGTTGTCGGATTGGGATAATACTTTAATTTACAGTAAAACGACCGCTACTACAGGTCACCAAGGCAAGCCCGCTGAACATTTTTCGGATTTCCAAGAAATCTATACAGAAGATTTTGATGGCACCGGTAATTATTATCCAAATGATTATTGGGGATATCATTGGAATGTTACCCCCATCGTTAAAAAATGGTATGCCGGAGAAAATTACGGATTGATGTTAGCTCCTGCAACCGATACGACATTTACCGGAACAGCAAAGTTTTATTCAAACGACCATACAGTACAAGCGGAACGTCCGCAGCTTTGTATCGAATATCGCGATATGAAGGGCGTGGAAGATTATTGGACATTTTCTTCTCAAAGCGCAGGCTTTGCGGGAACCGGTTCTGTAAACAATGCAACCGGTAATCTTGTGTTCTCCATTCCAACGCTTACCACAACCGATGCGTTGATGCCGATTACTCCTGCAATGGTATATAATTCGGTACTCGCGGCCAAGGATTATTCTTACTCTAATGTTCAGACATCCAACGTAACCTCACTGGCGCCTAAAGGTTTTAAGCTCAACCTTCATGAAACGCTGATTAAGAAATCTTACATCGACGCGGAAGGCGCAACCGCTTACTATTTCATATGGGCTGATGCAGATGGAACAGAGCATTACTTTATGCCTACTGACACCGACGGCACCTATGCGGACGAGGACGGAATGCTTATGACCTTGGTCGAAAGCACTACCTGTACCATAACCGACAGTAATGAAAATGTAAGAACCTTCACATCTCGCTCCCGTCCTTCCGGAACGATATCCGGCTGGTATTTGTCGAGCATAGCAGACAGGAACGGCAACAAGGTCACTTTTACAGTGGACTCCAGTTATAGACCTATCACAATTAGCCTTGTTCCCAAAAACAGAACCGCAATTGAGCAAATGAAGATTGCATACAACTCCGACGGAGATCCCTATGTTGTATGGAATCCCAATTCCGGTGAAGGTGTTGTATTTAGAATGTCGTCCTCGGCCACTACCACCTCTACAGTTACAAGCGGCGGTAGCTATTTGCGACAGACTGTTCGCGCTCACGGCGGAACTACTGAAGCAGAGTGGCTTGCGTTTTATAACACAAATTCCAACACAAGCACTTCTACTATAACGGTTGATGCTGTGGCTCAGTATACATACAATTCTTCGGGATTGCTTCTTACTGCTACAAACAATTTGTCGCAGTATAAGATCTCCTATGGATATGATTCTGCAAAGCGAGTCACATCTGTTGCCGAATATGCA
>JAFTRQ010000100.1 GCA_017462125.1 Clostridia bacterium
CCGGCGACCTGCTTATCTTTTGCTCGAAAACGTCCCGGGGCTACTCAATCACGAAGGGGGGAAAACTTTCGGAACTATCCTTGCCGCGATACATGAGTTGGGGTATTCTCTTGAATGGTGTGTGCTTAACAGCGCGAATTTCGGAGTCCCGCAGCAGCGAAGGCGGGTGTACATTGTCGGATATCTTGATAGCCGACTGTCCGGAAAAATATTTCCTCTCACCCAGAGCGATGGAGCGCATCTTAGGCAAGTTATACCCGGAAGACAAGGACAGCGAGTCTACAGCCCCGAAGGAGCAAGCACATGTCTGACTTCACAAGGCGGCGGCTGGGGCGCGAAGACCGGACTCTACGTTGTGGACATGAATCCGAATCCCGTTATAACGGATACCGCCCGATGTATCACCGCAAGGTATCTTGCGGCGCCAAGCAATCGGAGAGGCGAGCATTCAGGCGTGCTCATCTCAGACGTAAGAGCCGTGCTGACACCCGAAAGAGAAAACGTAAGACAGCAAGGCAGACGGATGAAAAGACCGGGTGAGCCGATGTTCACACTGACAGCCCAGGACAAACACGGAGTTGTATGCGGCGATTGGGTGAGAAGACTGATGCCGCAGGAATGTTTCCGACTGCAAGGATACAGCGATGAGCAGTTTCAAAAGCTTGTGGAAGCAGGTATCCCCGAAGCACAGTTATACAAGATGGCAGGCAATTCCGTGACTACCAACGTGGTGACTGCTGTCGGTACAAAACTCATGGAAGAAATAATAAAATTGGAGGAATACGATAATGCCGAATCATGTAATTAATCGACTTTCATTCGACTGCCCCGAGGAACGCCTCAAACAGATTCTCACCGAGATCTGCTACGATGATTCAGCAGAGGTCGAAACTACCGGCATAGGTACCATCGACTTCAACAAGATCACACCGATGCCCCCAAGTCTTGATATCGAGGACGGAAGCAATACCAATCATGGTATCAACCTTTATCTCACATCAATCAATCCGAATGTAAAATACTTCGGTGAGGAGAAGATGAATCCGCAGGAGTTCGAAGCTCTTGCTGAAAGGCTCAGCGGACACCGTCACTTCTTGCCGCATAAGACCATGCTTTCATCGGGTGAGATTGAAGAATGTACCAAGTACAGATCTGCCGATGAGCTGATCCGACTCGGTAAGACTGCGGTTGAAAATCTTATGAACTACGGTGCTACCACTTGGTACGACTGGCGTACTCGCGGTGACACATGGAACACCAAGTGGAACTCCTACAGTCCTGCCGATTATAATGGCGGAAACGAGATATGCTTTCAGACAGCATGGTCAGCACCGCATCCTATCGTGGAAAGATTGTCGGAGATGTACCCCGAAGTGTCAATCAGACATATGTGGGCAAATGAAGACTTGTGGCAGGACTGCGGAAGCAGAACCTATCTCGGTGGCGAGATGATCGACTACGACGAACCCGATACCGATATGGAGCATCTCGAAGCAGCAGCTTCAATTTGGGGGTATGACCTCAAAGAAGACTATGGGCTTGTTATGAGCGCATCAAAAACATCGTATGTGAACATCGATAATGACACGTATGAGTTGGTCTCTGTGTGCGGACAGCCCGGTCTGTTCTCTAACGGAAGACTCACCGAAGATGATATTCCGCAAGGCCTTCACCTCTATCATTTGAGAAGCGGACATAACGGCGAGCAATTCTGCGGTATCGAGAAGAAAGTGTCTGCCAACCACGGCGGCTCGATTGTTACAAACGAACCGCTTGATCTCGGAAATGGCGGCTTCTTGATGTTTGACAAAAACAACGCTATGAATTTTATGGGCGAAGATATCACATTCAAGCAGTTCATGGAAGCCGACTTCGAAACAAAGGAAGGTGTCAAATTTGAGTGAAATAAGAATTGTAACTGCCGAGGACCTCCGCAATATGAAACGCAGTGAAGGTATCATCTTTCAAGGTTGCGGCGGAGAACTTCAGGAATGGGTGGACGGTGTCAACGAGATGCTTACCGAGGAAGGTATCCTTCTGAATGATACAAAGTTCAGTAAGATCGATGCCTTCAAGCATGAGGGGCTTACAAATCTCCTCTTCCACTTCACCGATGATGTCAAGCTGAATATCGGAAAGCTCGCTATGTGGCGACTCAGGACACATGGTCAATTCGGAGGCACATGGCTTTCCGACTATGTCCCGAACAGGCTCGGCGGATTCAATCAGAGTGCGTTTGAAAAGCAAGTGGAACGGCTGTATACAAGTAATACAGAGGTCTCACCCGATTTCCAATGCGATCAGACGCTTGGATTTCCCACTTCGCTGTGCTGGAACAGAGAAGAAGGAAAGGCATGGCTTGCGCTGAAGGAATCTATGATTACCGATGACCTTGATATGGCACAGTTCGATAAAGCCGCCGAGGAGTTTGGCATCAGAGATTGCTTCGACACCGACGATTTCAATAATCTTCTCAATGAACTCGGTGAAGATGCCTACCAGTCAGCTTATCTGCACAGCGATGATGAACCCTTCGACTTAGCATAACCTCACAATTTAATACAGAAAGATCATAGAAGCCCGTCTTGTGTTTTTCTCACACAAGGCGGGCTTTTTTTGTTTTTGTGATCTTTCGGAAAGGAAATTTGCATGAACAGCTTCATGAGTTGGATCGGCGGCAAGAAGGCTCTCCGAGATGAAATACTTGCCCGTTTCCCGCTCGACTATAAACGGTATATAGAAGTGTTCGGCGGAGGTGGCTGGGTACTCTTTCACAAGCCTGCAGGCAGAGATTTTGAAGTGTATAACGACTTCAACCCAAATCTTGCAAACCTGTACCGCTGTGTAAGAGATCATCCCAAGGAACTGATTGCCGAACTCACCTATGTACTAAATTCCCGCATCGATTTCGATTTTGTTCGCAAAACACTGCACACAAAAACCGAAATCCCCGATATCAAGCGAGCTGCATATTTCTATCAGCTCATCCGCCAAAGTTATGCCTCCGGTCTCGATTCGTTTGGAGCACAGCCACACTCGATGTGGAACAACTTCCCACTAATAACACAGGCCTGCTCGAGACTCCAGAAGGTAGTCATCGAAAATAAAGATTTCGAGAAGCTCATCAAACAGTACGACCGACCGGAATCCTTCTTCTACTGCGATCCTCCGTACTACGAAACCGAGGATTACTACGAAGATGTCGGATTCACCACAAAGGATCACGAACGGCTTGCGAATGCCCTCTGTTCGATACAGGGAAAGTTTCTGCTTTCATACAATGACTGCCCGGAGATCCGAGAGCTTTACTCTCGCCCGGGTATCGTTATTGAAGGAACCTCGAGACTTTCCAACATCGCACAGCGGTATGAGGCAGGAAAGCAATACGCAGAGCTTATCATATCGAATTATGATACCGAAGAAAAAATCAATGCTATCCGCCAGCTGTCACTCTTTGACATTATGGAGGAAAGCAGACAGCTATTAAAAGAAAGGAAAATTATATGGACTTCAGAATGAAAATCACACTGACTCTCCCCGAGGAGATGATCAAGACGATGGGTATCACGGAAGATACCCTTTTCATTACGAGTTACGAAAACGGTCAGATTCACGTAGAACCTTACGATGAAGATGACCTCGCCGAAGATTTCCCCGATGAGGAAGAATTTGAGGAAGATTACGACGATGATGCAATGGAAGTGGACTTCTCTGCAGCATTGGCAAGCGCTTTTGAAAGAGGCACGCGTCAGGGGTATGAAGACGGTTATGTCAACGGCTTCGGTGATGCTCACAAGGGATTGCCTTATAACTACTATTACCGCGGCCGAATCCTCAAGCTCCATGATCATCCTGCAGATATGCCTTGCAGTCCACATTGCAGATGTAAAAACAACCACTAATCTATAACACCCATACACAGAAAGGATTTTACACATGAACAAAATTTTCAAGATTCTCGGCAAGCGCGGCCGTATTACGATCCCCTACGAACTCCGCATGAAGCTCGGCTTCCGCTACAATGATGTGCTCTCTTTCGAGGAGCAGGATGATAACACCGTAGTCATCAAACGCGAGAAGGTATGCGATAACTGCGGCAAGACAACCGAAACGAAGAAAAAGCCCAAGGATCTGGAAACCCTTCTCGATTTCCTTGATGATCTCTCTGATGATGAAAAGAAGGTAGCCTTCTTCCATCTTTGCAACGAGTGGGATAAGATCAAAAGAAACATCGTAAAGGAATAACTCATTGAGAAATTAAGAAATGAGGTGAACGCATGAATGTACTCATAAGCAAAAACTGCAGGCGTACATGGTTAAAGCTCCCTTGCTCCGAACTCGAAATGCAGGAAGCATTGGAAGCAGTTCAGAGTATGTCTGCACTTGATACCAATGTCCTCGTTATCGAGGTAGACGATGCTGTCAAAGAACTGAATACTCTTGTCGGTCAGCATGTAGATCTCGATCACCTTAACCTCCTCGCCAGATGCATGGACGGTCTGTTCGGTGACGAATACAATCAGTTCCGAGCAGCTCTTCATATCCGAGGAGTATCGGATCTCAAAACTATGGTCAATCTGACGCAGGAGGTGTACAACTACACCATTGCATCTCCCGATGCTTCGCTCACATCCATCGGTAAGGATCACTACATGAACCTTCACGGCGGATGCATGACGATGGAGGATGAATCCAAGATAGACTTTTCAGCTATCGGACGGGAGCTTATCGCTTCAGGGAAAGGCATCGAATCGCCCTACGGTCTTGTGTTCGTTAATGATCTCGATCCTTCGCTGTTCTTCAACGGAACGAATATGCCGTGCTATTATGATCGCAAGTTCGTCATCAGCTGCTTCCTCAAGAACGGCGACAGATCGGAGCATCTCTTCCTACCGTGTAATGAAAATGCGATTGCAAAAGCGGTATACAGACTCGGTGCATCCGATGTCAGTGAATGTACTGTTGAGATCGACAACTACGAATATGGCGGAAAGTTCAGCGAGCTTGTAGACTCCCTTGAGGAATACGATCTGTACGAGATGAACCGCCTTACACATGAAGTGCAGGATTTTAGCCGAGATGACCTTGAAAAGCTGGCGGCACTCTACGAGTATACGCAGAACTTCATGGAACCCGAACCGATCTATGCACTGACCTGCCTTGCAGAGCATCTTGACAGCTTCACATTCGCGCCTACCACAGACAACACCGAGGATCTCGGAATCTATCTGATTCAGGACTCGGGTGAATACACCTACGATCCCGAGCTTGATGACTATTACAGGTACGAGTTGCTCGGCGAAGACAGAGTCGAAAACGAAAGAGGAATCTTTCTCGACTCGGGATATGTCGGCATCAAGGATGACATCGAAATTACAGATATCATTGACGAATACGGTCCGAAGATGGGAGGTATCTCATGAAAATCAAGGTATATCAGATCGACCGTGAACACGACGATAAAAATCTGATGTTCATGGGCTACGATTTCACTATGAAGCACGGCGGCGTTGATCCTTCAGATTACAAATGTGTATTTGACGGCAATGTCGACTGCAGTAATCTTGAAGAAATCTATACGCTGTGCAATACCGATCATCCCATCGGATACAACGGTCATTCACTCTCGGTCAGCGATATCGTTGACGTTGAAGGTGATGGCTGTTATTTCTGTGACCGAGTCGGCTTCAAGAAGCTGGATGACTTTGATGCATCTTCAGTCGAACCTATTCATGGCAAGCGAATGCTGGTCATCGAACCGCACAAAGCACCGTATGAGATGATCATCCCCGACAAGCTGGAAGCACTTCAGCAGGCGGTGCGCGGAATGATCGAAACCACTTATCCCTTTGAGGATAACGCTTTCATTTTCTCAAACGAGGAATCCAAGCTTATCGGCATGGAAGGCAACCGTCGATTGAACGGTGAAATCTACGCAGGTCCTATGCTGATCGCCGGCGATGACGGAGTTGGCGGCACGACCGATCTCACCGACGAGCAGATCGCAAAATACACGAAGATGTTCGAGCAGCCGGAGGACATCTCTCCCGAAGAAGTGGAATCTTCTGCGGGATTCGGTATATACGGCTTTTATTGATATGAAGAAGCGGAGTTTTCGTTTACACGATGCTCCGCTTTTTTATATATAACCCCATCAAAACGGAAAGGAGGAAAATGCCATGAAGATCGAAGCAAAAGTGCAGAAGACCTTCGATACAGGCTCGGTGAAAGCCATCTGCGATGTCACCCTTGACGGAGCATTTGCCATTCACGGAGTAAAGCTTATTGAAGGCGAAAAAGGACGCTTTGTCTCAATGCCTGCCGACAAATGGAAGAACTCGCAGGGCGAAACACAGCACAGGGACATCGCACATCCGCTCAATGCTGAAATCCGCAAGGAACTGTTCGCGGCTGTAGAAAAAGCCTACGACAGCCATGTTCAGGATGTCAGCGAAAATGACCTGCCCTTCGGAATGAAGTAATCGCACATCCCCACGCAAAAACCACAACAAATCAAAACAAAGAACAGAAAGAAAACGAGGTATTTATTTTATGAAAAAGTTCTTTAATTCCATTTCCAACAAGCTCAACTCCATCGCAGTTTCCGCAAAGAGCGCAATTGCCAACACCCGCGGCGAAGGCTACGTGGATTCCGGCGTCAAGATCCTTATCGCCGTTGTAATCGGTGCACTCTTGCTCTCCGGTCTTTATGCACTCTTCAACACCACCATCATGCCCACTGTGACCTCCAAGATCACCGAGCTCTTCAACTTCGCGGGCTAATCCCTCATTCACAACCAAATTTAAAAACAAAGAAAGATAACGAGGTATTTATTCTATGAAAAAGATCATCAACTCCATCGTAACCCGTACTCAGACCGCTATCGCCAACACCCGCGGCGAGGGCTATGTAGACTCTGGTGTCAAGATTCTTATCGCAGTCGTAATCGGTGCGCTTCTGCTCTCCGGTCTCTACGCACTCTTCAACACCACCATCATGCCCACCGTGACCTCCAAGATCACCGAGCTCTTCAACTTCGCGGGCTAATCCACTATCCAACAAATAAAAACACAGAAAGATAACGAGGTAATTATTCTATGAA
>JAFTRQ010000101.1 GCA_017462125.1 Clostridia bacterium
ATACCTTTTTTCAACTTTTTTCAAAAAGTTTTTTCAAAGGTTTCGTCTGTGGCTTCGCTCTCTCAAAGCGACTCGCATATTCTACCACATCCTACCTCTCTTTGTCAAGAGTTTTTTTCATTTTTCTTTCGTTTTTTGTATGTATTTGGAACTTTGCACAAATACTAAACTCAAAAATTAGGCTTTGAGGTCCAAAAATGACAATGCTTTTTTTCCGAACCCTGCTAATCTATTTGATACTGATCGTTTCCATGCGTTTGATGGGAAAGCGTCAAATTGCCGAACTCGAAATCACAGATCTTGTCACCACACTTCTGATTTCAGAAATCGCTTCCCTCCCCATCACCGATACCGACATTCCCATCTCGCACGCCATCATCCCCATTCTTGCTCTTTTGGGTTTCGAGGTGCTCTCCTCCTTCCTTTTGGCGCAATATCCAAAGGTCAAAGGAATGCTCTCTGCCCGTCCTGCGGTTTTGATCCAAGATGGAGTAATCAGCGAAAAAGCCATGCGGCAAGCGAGGATTTCCGCTGATGAGCTAATCAGCGAGCTTCGTCAGCAAGGAATCGCCGACCCTGAGGAAGTCCGATACGCCATTTTAGAGCAGAACGGAAAGATCTCAGTCATCCGCCGGCAAAAATTCCAGCCTCCCACCGCAGAGCAGTGGAACATGAGCGTGGAGGATTCGGGACTCTACCATATTATTATAGACAAAGGGATCATCAACCATCATTCTCTACAAGAACTGGAGCTGCAAGTCTCTGACATCCGCACCATTTTGCAAAAGCAGGGGCAAAAGGAAAAGGACATATATCTAATGATGATGAACGATTCGGGAGATTTCAGAATACTTCCCACAAAAAAGGAAAAATAATCAAAAAAGCCTGCATTGGTGTACCTGCGATGAAGTAAGTGCGCCAACTATATTCACCTGTGTCGAAGACTATTACTTTGCAAAAAGCATACCGATAAAATATATCTTTACTTTCGTAAATATATATTGACATTCTTGTTCTTTTATGATATACTATTATCAGAAAGGCGGTGAATGTATGTATATTGATTACAGCAAGCTATGGAAACTGTTAGTTGACAAAAGCATGAACAAGACCGATTTAATGGAGATTACCGGAATCAGTTCAAGAGTTTTGGCAAAATTATCAAAAAATGAGACGGTCACTACTGATACAATAGCCAGAATATGCTCCGCACTCAACTGCGATGTAGGTGACATCATGGAATGTGCCAGCCAGGAACAGCTCTCGGTATATGCCGCCTACAAACAATATGGCGAATGCGTGGCAGAGGATGAGCTGTTCAAGACGGTTCAATTTACAATGGTAGGTCAAAAATACACGGTCTATCAATCCAAAAAGATCGCAACCAAGGCAACACATATCCATTGCAAAGAGGACGGGGCTGTATACTGGGAACAATTTTACGTCATTGGGCACACCGCCACATCCGAAAAAGTGCTCCTGATCAAACCTCGCCGAAGAACCGATGAGATCGTGATCGTGTTAATAAAGGGAAAGCCAGCCGTGATTGCGGGGCTTGATGAGAATGGCTTTGTTTCAAGCAGAGGCGTGCAGAAAAACAAATCTGATATTCACGTTATGTCCGAAGCCGCGTTTAAGCTGTTCACTCCTCAAGCATTCTGAGTTTACGTTATTACGCGAACCGGCAATACATCTAAAAATGCGTAACACACTATATCTTACAGAGCAAAGCGTATGAAAAGGAGTACGAACAAATTGTCCGTACTCCCTTTACTTTGCGGCAGTTCAAAACCTACTTTATAGAAGGCGCCCTTTAGGTACTTTTCGTTTTCACGGCTTATGCACGGTATACAATATAGGCATGCATACATGTACATTTCCACAGGATCTGCGGCTTTCTTCATATTGTTCCATTTACAGTATTGATATCCTGCGCTTTCGCCTCTATGAGTGCCCTTTTTTTCAAGCGAAAGGCACTGCTCCTGGAGATTCCTAACAGTTCCGCACATTTTCCCACAGATTCTCCACGAATATAGTGGTAGTAAAGCAGCAGCTTCTCGTCACTATTCTTCATATTCATAATAAAATGGCGCACCTCATACATTTTCGCCCTCACCAACGTAAGCTCTCCGGGCAAGCCATCCTCATTCGCTTTATATCCAAAATACGTGCGATCATAGCGATCCATACGCAGAAGCTTTTGATTGAGCGTATAGCTCTTCAAATAATCGTCCATGGTTCGGATCTCATCATCACAAACCAATTTTCTTCCCATATACGTCCTTTCTTATCTCGATTTTTTCTATCTGTTTCATTCGCATTTCCTTATTATCAAACAGAGTCCGCGCGAAGACTTTTCCTCCCGTCTCTGCGTCTCCGTTTGAGGCAACGAAAAAATCCACTGAGTGGTACGAAAATCTCCTTCGCCCCAGAGAACAGCATCCTCTCTCTTTTCTCCCCGTTTCAGCGGAGAATATCCCGGGCAAGCTCTGGGACACCGACTACTTTGACAAATATCACACATGCTATCTCGCTTCACCTCCCTCTTCCCGTCACCAAAACTCCAACAATCGAAAAACAATCAAAAAACTACGCAAAATTCCTTGACAAACGATTGGTTTCGGGTTATAATGTTCTTGTATGACTCTATTATAACGGATTTCCGAACCATTGTCAAGTATTATTTCGCATTTCCGAAATATTTGTGCAATACTACAAAAGGAGGCACCATGAGCTATCAAAAATTCGATCAGTTACTGAAAATTCACGGTACAACGGTCTACCGGGTGGCGAAAACCACCGGAATCCCTGCCAGCACCTTTACCGATTGGAAAAATGGAAGATCGGTACCCAAGGCAGAGAAGCTCAAGCGCATTGCCGATTTTTTTGAGGTTCCGCTGGAGTATTTGCTGGGCGGCTCCGCCGCTCTGCCCAAAACCAGGGAAAAGCAAATTCCCATCATTGGTGAAATCCGAGCCGGCTCCCCCATCATCACCAACGAAACCTTATTAGGATACGAAAACGCAGATGTCGAGGATGCCGACGAGTATTTTTATTTGAAGGTGTGCGGCGACAGTATGAAAAATATCGGCATGGTCAACGGCTCTCTTGTTCTGTTCCGCAAGCAGCAGTACGCCGAGGATGGAGACATTGTAGCTTGTCTCGTGGGAGGAGACAGTGCCACCGTTAAGCGCTTTCGCCGTTCTCAACGGAATATTTATCTGATTCCGGAAAATGAGGATTATGACCCGATCCACCTAACCACCGATGATTTTGAGTCTGGCGACGCTCGTATTCTTGGCATTGCTCAAGAGGTGAAAATCAAATTATGAGGTTAAAGGACGTACTATGATCATATTAAACGTAGACCATTTATCCCTGTCCTTCGGCACCAAAAAAATTCTGGAAAATGTGACCTTTTCTTTGGATGAGTGTGACCGTTTGGGAATCATCGGAGTCAACGGGTGTGGAAAATCCACCCTATTCCGTCTCATTTTGGGAGAGCTGGAAGCTGATGAGGGGAATGTATTTATTTCAAAAAATAAGACGGTGGGAATTCTTCGGCAAAACGATGCCTTCTGCGATTTTCAAGGCGAAGAAGGCAATGCCTCCTCTCTGGAGGTCATGTACCGCTCCTTCCCTGAGCTTTTGGAAATGGAGGAGCGTCTTGCCACACTGGAGCATGCCCTTCGGGAGGGTGACCTTGGCGGGAGAACAGAAGAATCCCTGGCATCGGAATATGCCGTTCTCAATGACCGTTTTATTCGTGAGGGAGGCTTGGAATTTCGAAGAAGATGCGCCTCCACTCTGCAAAAAATGGGATTTGACTCAGACGCGATGCATCGCCCCTTCTCTTCCCTCAGCGGAGGACAGCGAACACGTCTTGCCCTGTCCCGTGAGCTGTGCCGAGAACCGGACCTGCTGATGCTGGACGAACCCACCAACCATCTGGACATGGAGACCTTGGGGTGGCTGGAAAACTTTTTGGCAGGTTATAAAAAATGCGTCATGGTGATCTCCCATGACCGTTACTTCCTGGATCGAGTCACCAACAAGACGCTGTGTATTGAACATCTTCACGCCAAGCTTTATGGCGGAAATTATTCCAAGAGTATGGCGCAAAGGCAAATTGACCGAGAGATCGAAGAAAAACATTACAAAAATCAGCAAAAGGAAATTGCGAGACAGGAAGCATACATTGCTCAACAACGGGCATGGAACCGAGAGAAAAACATTATCGCGGCGGAAAGCAGACAAAAAATGTTAGATAAAATGGTCCGCTTGGAGCGCCCCAAAGAAGCGCCTAAGCCCATTAAAATGCGTTTTTCCTCTGCCATGACCAGTGGAAACGATGTACTGACTGTCAAGGACGTGTCCTTTGGCTATTCCTCCTCTCGTCTGTTGCTAAACAAGGTTTCCTATTTAGTCAAGCGCCGTGACCGTCTTTTTTTGGTGGGACCCAACGGAAGCGGAAAATCGACTCTCATCAAGTTGATGTTGGGCAAGCTCACACCTACCGCCGGTTATATTGAGGCAGGCTACAACGTATCCGTAGGATATTATGACCAGGAGAACCAAAACCTTACCGATTCCAACACTGTATTGGACGAGCTTTGGAACGCTTATCCCACCCTCACCGAGCTGACTATACGCTCCACGCTTGCCCGTTTTCGTTTCGTGGGAGAGGATGTTTACAAATCAGTGGGTGAGCTCAGCGGCGGAGAACGGGCAAGGCTGACTCTATCCAAGCTGATTCTGTCTGAAATGAATCTGTTGATCCTGGACGAGCCAACCAACCATTTGGATATTGACTCCCGAGAGGCATTGGAGGAGGCACTCAGAGAGTTTGACGGAACCGTGATCACCGTATCCCATGACCGTTATCTCATCGATAAGTTAGCCACCCGGCTCATTGATCTGACCGAAAACGGCATTGCGGATATTCACGTAGAGCATCCGGGCGACGGCTACGGAGAGCTCTGTCGGGATCGAGCAAGGAGAAGCGCATCAGCGGCCTTCGCCTCTGACACGCCGAGTCCAACTCACACAATCACCGAAAGCTCCCAGAAGGATCGATATTTAAAAAATAAGCAGGATGCCGCTGATGCCCGGAAGGCACAAAAGCGCCTGGAGCGGATGCGAGCGGAAGCCGCCAAGCTGGAGGCGGAGCTTGAGCAAATTGATACAGAAATGTCAGGAGATGCCGCCACCGATTACCTGCGTCTTTCCGAGTTAGACACCCGAAAAAACGAAATTGAAGAGCGTTTACTTGAGCTCTATGAAGAAATTTGACCTTAAAAGGAGAAGCCTATGATTACCGGAATTATTGGAGCAATGAACGTGGAAACAGATGCCCTCAAGGCACTAATCAAGGATCCCGAGAAAGAGACCGTCAGCGGTGTGGAATTTGTTCACGGAACCATCCACGGTAAAAAAGTAGTCGTCGCTCAGTGCGGGATCGGAAAGGTCTTTGCCGCCCTTTGCGCCCAAACCATGATCCTGCGCTACGGAGTCAAACGGATCATCAACACCGGTGTGGCAGGCGGGCTTTCTGACCATTTACATTTATTGGATATCGCAATTTCCACCGCCGTGGTGCAACATGACATGGATACCTCTCCCTTGGGGGATCCCGTAGGTCTGATTTCAGGAATCAATCAGGTAGAGCTTCCCGCCTCCCTCCCGCTGGCAAAACAGATTGCCGAGATTGCTTCCTCCATGGGCAAGCATTATGAATTTGGCGTGATCGCCTCGGGAGATCAGTTTATTGCCGCCCCGGATAAAAAGGAGTGGCTCATCAGAACCTTCGGTCCCATTGCCTGTGAAATGGAGGGTGCCGCCATTGGTCACACCTGCTACGTAAACGGCGTGGATTTCGTAATCATTCGCTCCATTTCCGACCATGCGTCAGAAGATGCAGGCACCATGGAATACCCCGAGCTATGCCGCCATGCCGCCGCGCAGTCCCAGCGGCTGATCGAAGCTTTTTTTGCAGTATGAGTCATCCCCAAAAACTCACCATGAAAAAAGTGATCGTCATTGGATGTCCGGGAAGCGGAAAAAGCACCTTCTCCCGTGAGCTTCAGAAACGAACACAGCTCCCTCTTCATTATCTGGACATGATGTACTGGAATTCCGATAAAACCATGGTTCCCAAGGAAGTTTTTCGAAATCGGCTCCAAGAGGTCATGCAACAAAGCTCTTGGATCTTGGACGGAAATTACGGCTCCACCCTGGAGATGAGGCTGTCGGCGTGCGACACCGTCTTTTTCTTAGATTATCCGTCGGAGGTATGCCTGGACGGAATTTACGCCAGGAAAGGAAAATCCCGCCCGGATATGCCGTGGATCGAGGAAGACGGAGAGGACAACGAGGAATTTTTGACTTTTATCAGCAATTACCGCGCCGAAAGTCGTCCCAAGGTTTTGGAGCTGTTAGAAAAACATCCTGAAAAAAACGTCATCATCTTCCATGAAAGACAAGAAGCAGAAGCCTTTTTGAACGCTTGGGCATGAAAATAGGCAGTGAGAAGGAATTCCTTCTCACTGCCTATTTTTTGATTAATTTGATTAATCTATTGGCTTGCTCTCCGAAGAGCAAAGGCAACGCCCCGTTTCGCGAGAAGCGACAGCGTCTCCCCGTGAACATACGGCTCTCGGGTCAAGACATTGAACCATTGTCCTTTGCCCATTCCATTCGGTATAAAGCTTTGATCCTCTCTTGCAAAAAACGACACAATGCGATTATCCGCATATACGGTACACTCCGTAGGAGCGTAACAAGTCACTCCCGCATCCTCCGCGATTTGCCGCAAATTGACGGTAGTGACCTCCGGGGAAGATATAACGTAATCACCCCGATCGTTCTTGGCTCCGATCCATTCCCCCGCTTCATTTTGAAATAACGGCTTCATATTTTTGCCGGGCAAGATACGGTATTGGGGAAGACTTCCATCCGACATGTCCTCCATATCAATCCCGGTGTCGGCTTGTATTTTTCCGCAGAATAGAATATGACCGTCCTTTGCAATAGCACTTCTTAATTCCTTTAGATCCCGGTCACATAAGCACCAGGGGGTAAGAAGAACCGCCAATTTGATAGAGGATAGATCAACCTCTCCCACATCATAAAAAAATCTTACGTCCAAGGGAGCACCCGCCAATTGTAATTTTCGCAGCAGCTCCTCCAGCGGTCTCGTGACGTCGGGATGGGTATGTAGGATACTTTCTTCATCCACAAACACTGCAATTTCCGACACACTTTCATGCGAAATTTTCCTAATTTTATCTGATGCATCCATGAGCCGAACTATATAATTCATCAATTCCTGATTGTCATACCACCCGCCTCCCAAATCCATGTACCAAAGCCCGGAATCGTGAGAAATATTTTTGCAAAGCTCCCGAAGCAGTACACAATAGGTGTCCTCGAGACAGGTAGCGTTTGCATAACGATCCGCCCGCGCTAAATGGGTACGGTTGTCACACTCGTCCACCCACAGCTTCTTTCGGTTTACCGAGACCGCGGGTGCCATTTCCCCTCCCGGCTCACCGGGCGCGCACCGATAATAAGATTTCGGCGCGGCAAAGAAATCGATATAGGGGCTGTCTAGCAATCGTTTCCAGCCCAGATGACCCGCATAGGCTGTTCTTGCCATGTAAAGCACGTAACCGTAGAAGGATCCCACCGGCTTGTCGTCAGTCATCTCCTTCACGATCTTTCCGAAATAGTCAATGGCATCTGTATTGACCTCACACATAAATCGGTCATAGTCCAAGCTCCAGTGATCAATTTCTTCTTTTTTATAAAAATCATCACTCTTTGGATGTTTCTTCTCTCGAAGCAATGAAGGTGGAACAATATCTCCGTTATCTTTTTCGCCATATCCGCGCCATACAGTAGACAGTGCGCTTTCGGATCCATACCGAGCCAATCCCCAGCGGTGAAAACGCTCCTGATGGGAAATACCGTAATCCCCGAATTTTCCGCTCTGCCTACCCCAAAGCATCGTTTCTCCGCAGGCACCATATGCTATGTGGTATGCCAGAATTCGATCCCCATAAGGAGATTCCTCCAGATGCTTGACCAACCGCCGCAGTGCTTCTCCCGCGTCTTGCAGCCACTTCTCCGAGGAGAAGCTTTGCAGAGAAATCAGTCCGCCTACGTTGGGGCGGGTATCCTGCCATCCGTTGGCGTTGTAATAACCGCAGGGAGACTCATAGCCCAAATAATCCTGCCTCAGAGTTCCCACCAGAGCGCGAATTGCCTCTGCATTCCGCGGACCGTCTTCGTATACAGTAATCTCCGTAGGATTTTCATAACACCAATCCACCGGTACGTTCAGTTTAACGCGCGGAACAAAGTATTCTGCCTTTCCCTCCGTAAAGATCTTTTCAAGCACCCGGTCACAAAGAGAATAATCATACCGATCCACGCCAACCCAACCGCTATGCAAAACACAGGTATGGATTCGAATCCCCGCCTCTGAAAAGGAAGCGTGGCTTTTCACCTCGGTCATCTCCGGGTTAAACACAATGATCTTCCCCGTGTCATCCAGCAAAGGAGGATCGTAGCAGAATCCCAAGCGTGACCAAAAAATCGGACTGTTTTTCAAAATATTCAACGCTTCGGTTTTATTCATGTAGACCTCCGTTCAAAGCACATTCCGTTACATTCATTATACCACAGCTCCCGAAAATGTCAACTCCGGTTGTGTTTTTTATAAATGCGTTTGTTTTTTTATAACCGTCTCCATAACAAAAAGAGTCCGTACGAATAGGGCTTCACTCTAAAGGACAGTTTTTGTAATCCGTTACCTACCGACAGGAAAAGAACACAAACCTTCTTTTGCTCCCAACAAAGGAATTGAAAACATAGGAACCGCAGATTGATTTTCTGCGGTTTTTATGTTATAATAGCGATGTAAGCCATATTCGTTGGTTAAACGAAGGCGAAATCTGCGATAATTTTGAACGATAAATAAGAATTTTGTGGAGAGGTAAGAGATATGTGGATATACGAAGGTGTCACAAGACAAGAATTTGAATCAATAAAAGATGTCGTAGAAAAATACATAGTGATGCTTGGCGGAAATAAAGTATCTATTGAATCGCCTTATGAACAAAGAACACGTTCGTATGTAGGAAATGATTTTGCAGAAAACATTTCTACAAGGTCAGCCTTTGAATATAGGGGCGAGTATTACCGATTGGATGAAGTATGTTTTCCTGGCAAGCCATTTGTTGTCATAGAATGTGGAACGTACGATGAACTTATCAATAATATTATGGATGACGCGTATCCTTTTCCATATGATTTGGCAGAGGATGAATTACTGAAAGAGGTAAAATATTCTTTGGGAATTGAATCATATCCTGAGAATTATTAAAGATCGTCATTCTATTCGTTCGTCAAATTATTATTTGTCGAGAACCGGTGAATTGCCAATCGCAAAAGCCGAGGTGGCGCGGCAACGCCGTGACGGATGGATTGTAAATGGTTAGATTTGCGTTAAAACAATCCCTCAGTCTCGCATACGCTCGACAGGGCAGATTGTCAAGCAAGTGCAACACCAAAAAATGCTTCAAATGGAGAACGCCATCCCAAACATTTTTTAGGTCTTAAATTAATAGATAAAACAATATTCTGCAAAGTTTCATTATCCAAGGAATGAAAATTGTAGCCTTTAGGGAAGAAAACCTTAAAATATCGTTTGTGTTTTCATTTGTGCCACGTTGCCAAGGTTTATGTGGTTCTGCGAAGTACACCTCTGTATTAAGATTTTGCTCCAAAATTTTAAACTCTGAAAACTCCGATCCATTGTCTAAGGAAATACTTTTGACAGGTTTATCATTTAGCAAAGTTTCAATCATTTCCCTTGTTTCTGTGGAAGAACGGCTGTTAATAAGTCCCGCACAGAGAAAGCGAGTTTTTCTATCCACTAATGTTACCAATAAGCCTTTTCCAACACCACCGTATACGGTATCGCCCTCCCAATCTCCTATTCTGGCACGGTTCTTGATCACATCAAGCCATTCGGGAATGATACGATCGAGATGAATGGTGTTGTAATTAGAGTTTTGATGACATCTGTGCTTATCCCTACGGCGAAGATTGTTCTTAGCCGTTATTTCCGGTAATCTTTTTGCTTTAATTGCTCTATAAATGGTAGCAACACAAAGCTTTTTGTGTTCCGGATAAAGCAGCTCCCAACGTCCACATATTTGTTCAGGTGTCCAATATTGCTCTAAATGACTGACAATAAAATTCCATTCAGGTGTATTAGGTTGCAAAACAAAGCGGTTTTGCTCACGCCTGCGACGTATATACAGATTTTGAGCACGCCAATGATGATACCAATATTTGTTGTCAATTCTTCCTTTTGGCTTGTATTTAGCTTTGTTTCGATTGATTTCTCGGCTAATAGTAGACGGACTTCTTTCAAGAAGATCTGCTATTTGGCGAAAAATTAATCCTTCTGATAAAAATTGTTGTAGACATTTTCGTTCTTCTGTGGTAAAATGTTTGTAGGGCTTCATGCTGACCTCCGTATAAATGTTTTGTTGTGGTGACTACATTCTACACCTTGGACGGCATGAAGTCTATACTTTTGCCCAAGTTTGTATTTTTTCGTTCAAGGCTACGCCTTTCTCTCAAAAATACAAATTCATTATTCTATTGTTTTATCTTTATTTTACGAGGGTGTTGCACTTCGTATTATAACATACCCACCTCCCTCTCGGAGGGAGCCTTTGATTTGTGCGGACTTTTCGTATAGCAAAATAGCCATAATTTTGTTGTAATCTTTAGTTAATACAGACAAAGCACTGCATTTGTGGACACAAATGCAAAATACGGCATACCTCTTTCGAGATATACCGTATTCTTGAAAAACTGTCTTTAGAGTGACGCTCCAAAATGTAACCTTTTTTCCGAACTGTCGACCTATTTAGTAGAACCGAAAAATCCTTTCCCAGGAGATGACCGTATGAGCAAGAAAAACATTCCGAAAACAATCGCGATCCTTCTCTCGCCCCTGTTGCTTTTCCCCCTGCTGGCAATTCCCTACGCTTGGCTGAACAGTCACGTTCTTGTGGATTGGCTGGGATGTGGCTGCGAGCGTGTAGACGAATTCGGCAATATTGTGAAAAATAGCTTTAACGCCAACATCTTCACAGAATATTTTTGGATCTTCATCTCACTCTGCGTCATGGCAATTGCCATCTTTCTCTCGAGAAAGATCCCTCCTCACAGAGTACCTGTGCGCATGGCATATGTGATTGCTCTTCTCTTTCTTTCCCTTTGGATCAGCCAAGGCTTGTGTCGGCTGATGATGTGGGATTAAACACGTGTAACAGTCATGAAAAACGGGATCACCAAAATTCATCGGTGATCCCGCTTTTCATATTTTATCGGATTCCATACTTCTCAATTACGAAATCCATATCCTTGTCTCCTCTTCCCGAGAGATTGATCAAAATAGAGCCATGCTCCATGGTCTTCGCCAGCTTCATACCGAAAGCGACGGCATGAGAGCTTTCAATGGCGGGGATAATTCCCTCCATGCGAGAAAGCTTAAAGAAAGCGTCAATGGTCTCCTCGTCGTCGATCACATCGTATTTCACTCTGCCGATCTCCTGAAGAAAGGCGTGCTCAGGACCGGAGGAAGGGTAATCCAGACCGCTGGCAACCGAATAAACCGGTGCGGGCTCTCCATTTTCATCCTTTAGCATGATGCTGTTAAAGCCGTGCATGATCCCTTCAGTTCCGTATTTCAAGCTTGCCGCATGGTCTCCCAGCTTCTCACCCCTGCCCAAAGGCTCAATACCGTAAATATCAACAGGATCATTCAAAAAACCGGCAAACAGACCGGCGGCATTGCTTCCGCCGCCCACGCAGGCAACAATGGCACTGGGAAGATGTCCGGTCATGTCAATAAACTGCTCCCTGGCTTCAATACCGACAACGCTTTGGAAATCACGAACCATCATGGGGAACGGATGAGGACCGAGGACCGATCCAATGCAGTAGATGGCATCGTTGTATTCCTTACTGTATGCGTCAAAGGCAGCGTCTACGGCTTCCTTCAAGGTCTGAAGCCCGTGGGTAACCTCGATCACGTTCGCTCCAAGAATCTTCATACGAGCCACGTTGGGAGCCTGCTTTTTGATATCTACCGCACCCATATAAATGTCACATTCCAGTCCAAAATAGGCAGCCGCCGTGGCTAAAGCCACACCGTGCTGACCGGCACCGGTCTCCGCGATCACCTTCTTCTTTCCCATATACTTGGCAAGAAGAGCCTCGCCCATGCAATGGTTCAGCTTGTGCGCGCCCGAATGGTTCAAATCCTCACGCTTGGCGTAGAGTTGAACTCTTCCGCCCAATGCGTCCGAAAGTCTTTCCAGATGAGAAATGGGGGTGGGTCTTCCCTGGAATTCCTTTCGAATCCTGCGAAGCTCCGCAATAAATTTTCTGGATTGGCAGATGGAATAGTAGGCCTCGGTGATCTCCGCCATAGCTGCCTTTAGCTTGTTGTCTACGTAAACGCCGCCGTATTTTCCAAAATATCCATCCTTATCGGGATAATTGTTAAAATAAGTATCAAAATCAACGTTGTTCACTTTCATTTTGCTTCCTCCTAAAAAAGAAATAATATTTTAAAAAGGTATATTCAGAAAAAAACTGAAAAGTATATTAAATGAACGGTACAAAAGCTTGCCATCGTCTTGTCAATAACATTTGAGCACCTCCAAAAATGGATTTCATGCGTTCCTTCCTGTGGAAACAGAAAATAAAAATGCCCCCGACAGAATCACGCTCTTCTGTCAAGGACGAAAACCCGAAGCTCCGCGGTGCCACCTTGATTCACGCTCCTCCGGGGAACGTGCCCTTGTTCGGATACTGACATATCCTGGGCAAATAACGTCTGCCTTTACGTCGCAGAATACTTAGCAACCAGCCGTTCCCTGCGCCCTCCGCGGTCCATTTATCAAGCAGTGTCTGATCCGGCTCCCAGCCTCCCGGACTCTCTGTACAGTCTTGCATGATGTTATCTCCGCATCCACGGTTTATTTGTTTTATTATACCACCGCGTCAGAGCCCTGTCAATAGTTTTTTTGAAAAAACCAAAGCACAAATTTCCAAGGGGAAGATAGCAAAAAACTTGACAAACCACCTTTCTTATAGTATAATAATGAGCGAAACGGATGTATGCGCGTGAAACGCGCCGTACCGATACAACAATAATCTCAATCGAAGTCAGGAGGAAACGCTTGTGAAGATTTCAAACGATATAAAATATATCGGTGTCAACGATCATAAGGTAGATCTGTTCGAAGGTCAATATGTGGTTCCAAATGGAATGTCTTACAATTCTTATGTCATTCTGGACGAGAAGATCGCCGTGATGGATACGGTAGATGCCGGATTTACCCATGAGTGGTTGGATAATCTCCAGAACACGCTGAGTAACCGCAAGCCGGATTATCTGATCGTTCAGCATATGGAGCCCGACCACTCGGCAAATATCTTGAATTTCACCAAAGCATACCCGGAAGCAAGGATCGTATCCTCTGCCAAAGCCTTTGCCATGATGAAAAACTTCTTCGGCACCGATTTTGCCGATAAGCAGGTGACGGTGGGTGAGGGAGATACTCTGTCTCTCGGTCACCACCAGCTCACCTTCGTCACCGCCCCTATGGTTCACTGGCCCGAGGTCATTGTCACCTATGACAGCACCGATAAGGTTCTGTTCTCTGCCGACGGTTTTGGTAAGTTCGGCACTCTCGACACGGAGGAGGATTGGGCTTGCGAGGCAAGACGGTACTATATCGGTATCGTGGGAAAATACGGTGCTCAGGTACAAAGCCTACTGAAAAAAGTGGCTGGTCTGGATATTCAGACCATCTGTCCCCTTCATGGGCCGGTGCTCACTGAAAACCTGGGATATTATCTGGATCTGTACAATACATGGTCCAGCTATCAACCTGAGGAGGAAGGAATCGTCATTGCCTATACCTCGGTATACGGCAATACCAAAAAGGCGGTTATGCAACTGGCAGACAAGCTGAGATCCAACGGATGCCCCAAGGTAGTGATCAACGATCTGGCTCGGTGCGATATGGCAGAAGCGGTAGAGGATGCCTTCCGCTACAGTAAGCTTGTGTTGGCAACCACCACATATAACGCGGAAATCTTCCCCTTTATGAGGGAGTTCATCCACCATCTCACCGAACGGAATTTCAGTAACCGTACCGTAGCTCTCATCGAAAACGGAAGCTGGGCACCCTTGGCTGCCAAGGTCATGAGAGGAATGTTTGAAAAGAGTAAGAACATTACCTTCACCGAAACCACGGTCAAGATCCTGTCCGCACTGAATGAGGAAAGCTCTTCTCAATTGAATGACCTTGCGAATGAGCTCTGCCGTGACTATCTGGCTCAGCAGGACGCTACCGCGAATAAAAACGACATGACTGCCCTGTTCCGCATTGGCTACGGGCTGTACGTGGTCACCTCCAATGACGGTAAGAAGGATAATGGATTGATCGTGAACACCGTCACTCAGGTTACCAATACACCCAATCGAATCGCGGTGACCATCAATAAGGACAATTATTCTCATCACGTCATCAAGCAGACAGACAAGATGAATATCAACTGCCTGACGGAGGACGCTCCCTTCGCCGTATTTGAGAAATTCGGTTTCGTCAGCGGCAGAAATGTAGATAAGTTTGCGGAATGTGAGCCTCTTCGCTCGGATAACGGGCTGGTATTTCTTCCCAGATATATCAACTCCTTTCTGTCTCTCAAGGTAGAGCAGTACGTGGATCTGGATACCCACGGAATGTTCATCTGCTCGGTCACTGAGGCAAGAGTGATTTCCGACAGACCTACTATGACCTATACCTATTACCAGGAGAATGTAAAACCCAAGCCCCAAACCAAGGGAAAAAAGGGATACGTTTGTAAGGTGTGCGGCTGGGTCTATGAGGGAGAAACGCTCCCCGAGGATATCGTCTGCCCCCTGTGTAAGCATGGCGCGGCTGATTTTGAAGAGATCATATAACCAAAATAAATACTTGGAGGTATGGAATCATGAAAAAGTATGTATGCGACGTGTGCGGCTGGACCTACGATGAGGCAGTGGGTGATCCCGATAACGGAATTGCCGCCGGCACAAAGTTCGAGGATCTTCCCGAGGATTTCGTATGCCCTCTTTGCGGCGTAGGAAAGGATCAATTCTCGGAGGAATAACCGCCCTCAAAAGTCCCGGCTGATTGCCGGGACTTTCCCATAGCGAATGAATCACGGAAACGGAGAAATCACGGAATGAAACTGGTTTTATTAACCGCGCTGGGAGTAGGCGGCGCGACGGTCATCGGCGCAGTCATCGGCTTCTTGTTTAAAAAGATATCCCATAAATTCTCGGATATCGTCCTGTCCTTCGCCGCAGGCGTTATGCTTTCCGCCGCTGTGCTTGGACTCATTCTTCCTTCCTTGGATTACGGCGGAAAATACGGGCTTGTCATTACCGTTGCCGGTATTTTTGCGGGAGCACTCTGCCTCAACCTCATCGATAAGCTAGTTCCCCACCTTCATAAATTGGTAGGGGCGGATATCGAGCCCCACCGGAATGCCAATCTCAGTAAGGTGCTCCTGTTTGTTACCGCCATTGCCATACATAACCTCCCTGAAGGCATTGCCGCTGGCGTTGGCTTTGGTTCAGGGGAAACCTCTCAGGCACTGATGATCGCCGGAGGCATTGCCTTGCAAAATATTCCGGAGGGTATGGTTATTATCGGTCCCATGTTGGCGGCAGGTGTCCCCCCTCGAAAAACCTTTGTCTGCGCTATGATCACAGGTCTCATCGAGGTCGTCGGGACGTTGGTAGGCTACCTGGCGGTCAGCGTTGCCTCTGCCATTCTTCCTTTCGCGCTTGCCTTTGCGGGAGGAACGATGCTGTACGTGGTCAGCGATGAAATGATCCCTGAGACTCATGCCCACGGTAACGAGCGGGGAGCGACTTACGCACTGCTGGTAGGATTCTGCGTGATGCTGCTCACAGATGTTCTCCTCGGCTGATCGGATCGAATGTGCAAAAAGTAATGTTGCTCATACGCCGATCCACCGTGTGGGAAACTCCTTTTCAACTGTCTATCCATTCATGACTCGAAAGGATTCGAACAATTATAGGCACTCTTCCGATCACCCGCTATTATAAAAATTTTGTCGACGCACTTCATAAGCTCCGCACCGGAGACTCATACTCAAAAATTCATTGGTTTGGAAAGGAACACGATTATGACTGTAACGGAAATCATGATCTCCGCAATACGCGCGCAGGTATGCGGAATAAAAGATATAAATTACGGAGAAATATCACAAGAGGCAATGCGTTCTCTGTATACCCTGTCTAAATCACACGACATGACGCACCTTGTTTTCGCCGAATTAAGTAAGCGGAACATGCTGACCGACGGAAATGAAATCAGCCAAAAATTTCGCAAGCAGCATATGTTGGCAATTTTGCGCCACGAAAGATTGCATTATGAGTATGGTGAGCTCTGCCGGGTCTTGGAAGAAGCCTCCCTCCCCTTTCTCCCTCTCAAAGGCTCCGTGCTCCGGCAATATTATCCGGAGCCCTGGATGCGTACAAGCTGTGATATTGATATCTTGGTTCATGAGAACGACCTGGAACAGGCAATCGAGTGTCTTCGGAGTACATTGCATTACAAAGTAGACACCAAAGGATCGCACGACGTATCTCTTTTTTCAGAAAACGGGGTACATCTTGAATTACACTATGACTTAGTAGAAGACGAAATTGCCAACAATTGCAAGAGGATTTTGCAAAATGCCTGGAAATACTCACATGTAAAATCCGACACCGCACATCACCACCAATTCAGCGACGAAATGTTTTACTTCTATCACATCGCCCACATGGCAAAGCATTTTGAAAATGGGGGATGCGGTATTCGCCCCTTTTTGGATCTTTGGATTTTGGAACACAGTGTGGAACATGATGCGATCAAGCGTGACGAGTTATTAAGAGAAGGAAATCTTCTGACGTTTGCCAATTCGGTAAGACAGCTTTCAGAGGTATGGTTTGGAAACCGCGCGCACAACGATACGACCCTGCAAATGGAAAAATATCTTTTGTTTGGCGGCGTATACGGCAGTATACAAAACCGAGTCGCAATACAGCAGTTCAAGCAAGGCGGCAAGCTTCGGTATATCCTGTCAAGAATCTTTATTCCTTATGATAGCATTAAATTCCACTATCCGATTTTGCAAAAGCACCGTTGGCTCACTCCGATCATGGAAGTACGGCGCTGGTGTAAATTGATTTTTTGCGGCGGCTTAAAGCGGTCTGTCACTGAAATCAACGCAACCGCCACCGTGTCGTCCGAAACACAAACCAGCACTCGCGAACTATTGGACAAGATCGGTCTCTAATATGCGAAAATCTTTTCCGCAGAGCGTTTGACCCCCCATAAATAAAAATCAAAGGAGCAAATAATATGCCCGTACTCAACGTGAATAAAGCCAATTTTGATTCTCTAAAAAACAGCGAAAAACCTCTTCTGCTTGATTTTTACGCCGATTGGTGCGGTCCCTGCCGTATGGTTTCTCCCCTGGTGGATGAGATTGCGGAGGAAAGAAAGGACATCACCGTAGGAAAAATCAACGTAGATAACGATCCCGAGCTTGCCATGCAATTCGGTGTCATTAGCATCCCGACACTCATTGTAATGAAAAACGGAAAGGTAGTCCATCAGGCAGTCGGTGCCCGTTCCAAATCGGAAATCCTGGCACTCTTAGACAAGTAATTCCCTTCCTGTAAAACTTGACTTCCCCTATATGAATCACGTCGGGAAATTCCCATGATAGAAAAAAGGCTATTGCGGTCTGCAATAGCCTTTTTTCTATCAGCACCGCTGTAAAGAAAATTCCGCTTTAACAAAATGAAAACATCATGTCAATCTTTTAAAAACAAAGGAAGTGCATAATATATACGTAAAATTGGGGAATCATGTCGGAGGACGGTTATGAAAAAGAAATACCAATATAAAAGAGGCAATGAAGTCATTGAAAAGGAGTATCGCTATATACCCGTTCGCTATATTGTCGCCGTGCTGATTACCGCCTTTGAAGTTTTTGCTATGATCGGTATCGTGGCGGCTCTTTGCTATTTCGTCCCGTATTTTTATCTTGCAGCATGGATCACCGAGATCTTTTGCGTCATCAAGATTATTTCCTCGGATGATAATCCGGACTATAAAGTACCATGGCTTTTGTTCGTGCTGATCCTGCCTATCGCGGGCTTTATGCTCTACTTTATATTCTATTCCCGCAAGCTCCAGAGAAGGTTTGTCCGTCGGTTGGAGGAGTTAAAGCAGTACGAGTACCGTAAAACAGATGCCACACTCTTCGGTTCACTCCACGCGGAGGATCCCATAGCCGCGTCACAAGCAAAGATGCTGACCGAGATTTCAAATTCCCACTTATTTACCAATACCAAGCAAACCTACTTTGCCCTGGGTGAGGATATGTTCGAGCAGGTGCTCCCTGATCTTGAGCGTGCTGAGAAATTCATTTTCCTGGAGTATTTCATCATAGAAGAAGGTAAGCTTTGGAATACCATATTGGAAATTCTAAAGAAGAAAGCAGCCGACGGTGTCACGGTTCGCGTGGTTTATGACGATATCGGCTGTATGAGCACACTCCCCAGTAACTATGCCAAGTCGCTTCGCTCCTACGGTATTAAAGCGACACCCTTTTCACGCTTGCGCGGAAATGCCGATAGCGAATTCAACAACCGCAGTCACCGCAAGATCTTGGTCATTGACGGAAAGATCGGATACACGGGAGGCATCAATCTTGCGGATGAGTATATTAACGAGGTGGTTCGGTTCGGTCATTGGAAGGATACGGCAATCCGTTTAGAGGGTGAAGCCGTTTGGGAACTGACACGGCTCTTTCTTTCGGACTATGGAATCAACGTAAAAGCCTTGCCGACAGTACCCAGTGACTGTTATCCGGCACAGAAGGATATTTGCGAAAGCGGCTATCTGATTCCCTTCGGCGATGGACCACACCCACTTTACAACCGACGGGTCGGCAAGAGCGTCATCCAGAATATGCTCAACAGTGCTACCCGTTATATGTATATGACCACACCGTACCTTATCATCGACAACGATCTTTGCGGAAGTATTGAAAGTGCCGCTTTGCGCGGGGTAGACGTACGAATCATCGTCCCCCATATTCCCGACAAAAAAATGGTGTTTGGTATTACCCAAAGCTTTTACAAACGCTTGATGGACTCCGGTGTCCGTATTTATGAGTATGAACCCGGCTTTATCCATGCCAAAAGCTACGTTGCCGATGATCAATACGCCATGATCGGAACGATCAATCTCGATTACCGTAGCCTGGTACATCACTTTGAGAATGGTGTATGGATGTATCGGTGCAGCTCTATCAAGGACCTGAAATCCGATATTGAGGACACGTTAAAAAAATCGGTGGAGGTTACACCCGATATGTGTCAAACGAATTTCCTTACGCGCTTTGTCCGGTCAGTAGTCAGAATTTTCGCTCCCATGCTTTAAGCAATGTGATAAAAAGTCAAAAATAACATTTCATAAACATTTCGACAACAAAATGGGAAAATGAAGCGTGTAAAATAGTGTCATCAAAATGAGAAAAACAAAGAAAGCAGGATTTTATGGAAAATAATCGTTTTACCTACCAATATTCAGCACCGAAAAACAAGGAAGTAGAACGCATCAGAAGTAAATATCTCCCCCATGAGATCAGTAAGATGGATCAGCTGAAAAAGCTGGATTATAAGGCACAGACCGCGGGACAGATCCAAGGCTTGACCGTCGGAATTGTCGGTGCCCTCGTCTTCGGAATCGGAATGTGCTTCGGGCTCGATGTGTTTGGAGGAGCGGATTGGCTGACACTGCTGTTTTGCGTCCCGGGTGCCATGCTGATGACCCCAGCCTACTTCATACACCGAAGCATCGCAAGAAAAACCAAAGCGAGGCTTACCCCCGAAATTTTGCGTCTCTCCGATGAGATCATGAAATCTTAAAAAAATTTCAGATTAACAAAACAAAAACATTTCACAAAAAAATTGATAACATCCATTCCGTATAATATATCCGTAAACAGTCAATCAACAACATGAAAGTGAGGTTAACACAATGAATAAGAACGATCAACAGTTTATGGCACAGAAAATTCGTACACAATATATGGAAAAGCAGACCACCGAGCTTGACGCACTTCGCCAGCTCGATGCCAAGGTCAAGCGTCCCGCAAACGGCTTCGCCTACACCTTCGGTATCATCAGCGCGATTATCATGGGAGCGGGTATGAGCTTGGTCATGACCGAGATCGGCACCACGCTCGGTATCCCCAACACGATGGTTACCGGAATCACCATCGGCATCGTAGGACTCGGCATGACACTTTTCAACTACCCGATGTATAAAGGAATTTTGAATTCCCGAAAGAAGAAGTACGGCGCAGAGATTCTCAAGCTCAGCGATGAAATTATAAAAAATAACTGATTGAATGGAAAGGAAACAAGAAAATGGCAAAGAAATCGAACAAAAAACCCCTTATTATCGCAGGAATCGGTACGGGAGTTGCCGCTTTGGCAATTGGTCTGGGCAAGGCTTTCAAGAGCATGAAGGCAAGCGCGAAAGCACAGCACGAGGTCGACAAGGCTGAATTTGAGCAGGTAAAGGCGGAGTCCAAAGCGAACTTTGAGGAAAACAGAGGTCATAATACCTTTGCAAAAGCGAAGGCTGACGCAAAGAAGAGCTGGGATGACGCTCATATGAGCCCTTCCGAAAGAGCCGCTAAGGATCAGGAAGAGCGTGACGTGAGAATCGCCGAGGCAAAGGCAAAGACCGAGGAGGCAAACGCTCGTTACGAGGCGGCAAAGAAATAAAGAGTATAACAACATAAGCGAGACGTGAAAACAAGCGTCTAGCTCGTGTTGCTTCTTATAAAACAAATTAGTAAAAAATGAACGCTATCGAAATCAGAAACCTTTCCAAGAGCTTTCGCGGAATGTACGCGGTAGACCATTTGAACATGACCGTTCCGCAGGGTGCGATCTACGGCTTCATCGGCGAGAACGGTTCGGGTAAATCTACGACCGAGAAGCTGATCTGCGGTCACCTCGTTCCCGATGAAGGGGAAATCAAGTTGTTTGGCAGAGATTATACCGATCCCGGTGTCAGAGTTAGAGTTGGCGCACTCATTGAGAATGCAGGCTGTTTCCCCGGATCGAGCGTATATCAGAACCTGCGTATGCAGACCATCAATCTCGGTCTTGAAAATCCCGATGAGGAAATTCGCCGCGTGCTTGAGATCGTGCGTATGGAGGATAACGCGGGACTCAAATTTAAGAGCTGCTCTCTCGGTATGAAGCAACGCATCGGTATTGCCATGGCTCTGCTGGGTGACCCTGCCCTGCTTATTCTGGACGAGCCGATCAACGGTCTGGACACCGACGGTATGAGAATTATGAGAGAAATTCTCGTAGATATCACTCAAAAATACGGTTGTACCGTTCTCATCTCCTCTCACATTCTTGGCGAGCTCGAAAAGATCGCGACACACTACGGCATCATCCGTCAAGGCAAGATGATCATGGAGCTTTCCGCGGAGGAAATGGACAGCAGGGCACAGGTATTCACCACGCTTAAAACGAAGGATACAGAGGGTGCCGTAAAGGTCCTTTCCGAAAAATTCGCGGACGTTCGCTCGGAGAATGGCTACGTTCGAATCTTCGACGTGGACGATACTGCCGCCATCGTCGACTACCTCATGAAAAACGGACATGTCGTCAGTGAGATCGAAAAAAATAAAGTCGGTCTTGAGGAGTACTATATTGAACTGATGTCACGTCCTACGGATAAAAAGGAGGAAGAATAACATGACGCGAGAACTTAATTTTGAATCTCCGAGCTTTGCAAAGCGTATCAAAGGTATGCTCGGCGTAGACTTTTACCGCCTGTTCCATACCCCCCTGTTTTACATTTTTCTATGCATAGCTGCGATCATCCCCGCAATGGTCTCGGCTATGACCATGATGCCTGATCAAAGCGGCAACACGATGGAACCTCTTTATTCTAACGTATGGCAGATCATCGCCGCCTCCAAATCCCTTTACGTCATTGAGGGCATTGCCGATTACGCCAATATGAATATGGTATTCATCTTTGGCGGCATTATGGTGTCTATTTTTATCGGACACGATTATAAGTCGGGATATGTGAAGCAGTTATTTACCACCCATGCGAAAAAGCAGGACTACATGATCTCCAAGAGCCTTGTATGCGCCTTTGCCATGGCTTGCATGTGCGTTACCTACCTCATCGGCGGCACGGTGGGTGGCTTACTCGTAGGCTATGACACCGCCGTCAACGCGGGCTCATTGATCCTTGCCATTCTCGGCAAAATGATCATGTCGCTGGGCTGGGCAAGCCTTTATACCTTCCTCAACATTATTTTCAGAAGATACTTTGGTATTTCTATTGCCTCGTCCTTCTTCTTCGGTACAGGTATTCTGATCATCGGCATAGCCGCCGTTGTTGAAAATTTGTCTATTCCCACCTGGTTTCTCAATATCTTCCTGTACGGCTCGTCGGTCAATGCGTGTCTTACAAGCAA
Source organism: Clostridia bacterium (assembly GCA_017462125.1). The sequence goes on from JAFTRQ010000101.1 coordinate 22,705, forward strand.
TATCGGTACGCTGATCATCTGCGTCGCCGTATCCGCGGCTTGGGCAGTTTTCTATAACTTCCTTGGCACGAAGGTTCTCTCAAAATGTGACGTATACTAAAAGTGAGGTCAGGCGCGAAATGAAATTATCTATTATTATAAATTTGGGCTATTCGCGCCCACTCTTTTCGCTTAGCGCAAAGAGCTGAAAGAAACAGGAGGACTAAAAGATGAATGCAATAGAAATAAAAAATTTGTCAAAAAACTTCGGTGCCAAGCAAGCGGTTTGCGGACTTGACATGACTGTGCCGATGGGTTCGATCTATGGCTTTATCGGGGAGAACGGTTCGGGCAAATCCACCACCGAGAAAATGATCTGCGGTCTGATCCCAACCAGCGGCGGCTCGATCAAGCTCTACGGCAAGGACTACACCGACGAGGCGGTAAGAGCCAAGATCGGCGTTCTCATTGAATCTCCCGGATGCTTTCCCGGACTTACCGTTTGGGATAACATGATGCTCCAAGCGGCAAATCTCAGTATTCCCGATGCGGAAAAAGAAGTGATCAAGGTTCTCAAAACGGTGAGAATGGAGGGCGCGGCAGGCAACAAATACAAGAACTGCTCTCTCGGTATGAAGCAGAGAGTCGGTATTGCCATGGCTCTGCTTGGCAATACCACTCTGCTCGTTCTTGACGAGCCGCTCAACGGTTTGGATGCAGACGGTATGAGAATTATGCGTGAGGTATTCCTCGATGTTGTAAAAGACGGACAGCGCAGCATTGTCGTATCCTCCCACCTGCTGGGTGAGCTTCAGAAGGTCGCGACTCACTACGGTATCATCCGTCACGGAAAAATGATCGTGGAGATGACCGCAGCCGAGCTTGATGCCAGCTGCCGTACTTACGTGGCACTCCGGAGCGGCGAAATGAACAGAACCAAGATGCTTCTCGGTTGTAAGTACTCCCGTGTGGAAGAAGATGAAGCAGGCTATATCCGCGTGTACGATCTGACGACACCCGAAGAGATCGTATCGTATCTCTATGAAAACGGCATCTGTGTCACCGAGATCAAGACCGACAAGATCGGTCTCGAAGAATACTATATTGATCTGATGAACGGAGGTAAAAGATAATGGAAAACACAGTAAGATTTGAATCCGTCAGCTTCAGCACACGTATAAAAAGCATGCTGAAGGTTGATTTCAGAAGAATGTTCAAGTCCAAGCTCTTTTACATTCTGATCGCGTGTGCGCTCCTGATGCCCATCCTCATGACCGTGATGATGGCAATGATGGACGGAAGTGTTTCGGTTGATCCGCAGACAGGCGTTGAAAGTGTGATGGAAGGCCCCGAAAATACGTGGCAAAACATTGGCACTCTCCCCGGTGAACCTTTGGGCGGAGCAGAAATATTTGCGATGTGTAACATCAATATGGCGTTTATGGGCGTTGCCGTTTTCATCTGCCTGTTTATTTCCGATGATTTCAGAAGCGGATATGCAAAGAATCTCTTTACAGTTCGTTCCAAGAAGGGCGAATACGTTGCATCCAAAACTCTCGCCGGCTTTGTTTGCGGCGCGCTGATGCTGATCGCTTATCTCATCGGCTCTCTCCTTGGCGGTGCTATTGCAGGTCTTTCCTTTGATCTGCACGGCTTGACCGCAGGAAATATCGTGATGTGTATGCTTGCGAAGATCTTCCTGATGCCCGTGTTCGTTTCCATCTTTACGCTCATCAGCGTAGCGGCAAAGCAGAAGGCGTGGCTTTCTATCTGCGGGTCTCTCGGCGGCGGTATGCTGCTCTTTATGATGGTCTCCATGATCACACCTCTCGGCTCAAGCTTCATAAACGTGATTCTCTGTCTTGTGGGCGGCATGCTGTTCGGTATAGGACTGGGAGCAATCAGTAACACGGTATTAAAGAAAACCAGTTTGGTATAAAAAGATCCTCGTTCCGCTGTCCGCGGAACGAGGATCTTTTAATCTTCCATATAGATGCGCATCGAAAAAGCCAGTAAGCAAAGGGCGGGATAATAAGTCCCCATACACGCCTCGCTCGTCCAACTCCAAAGTCCGATGAACCAGTCGAATACCAGCATCAGATCCGAAAAAAAGAACAACGCGCTGGCGATAGCGATCATTCCGGTTACCACGCTTTTCTCCCGGATAAAATTCCCCGCTGCCTTACCAAGCATCAAGGAGATGATCAGCGCGTAGACAATACATACCGGCTTGAAAATAGGCTCGTCAAAGGTGAGAAGAGGGCAAAATAACAGAAACGCGGCGGCACCCAAGAACAGTACACCGCACAAGACCAAGTCCAGTGCTTCCATTTTTCGTAAAAAGCAATAGGCAATTACGAAGCAAACGTGACCGAGGGCGAACGTGCCCGCCCCCACAATAAAGTGATAGCCGATGAGAATATCCCCCAGCATTGCTAATACAAGTCCTAACGCCATCCCAACGTAGAATCTTGTATTCGCCTGTTTGGAACCGAGAGCATATCCAAGGTTAATCAGTCCCAATAATGCGAATCCCGAGCTGCAAATGCATTTCAGCGTAAAATCAAACCCGTTGCTTTGATAGAAATAGTTCAAAACAAAGATCGTGGCGATGATGCCAATATTCAAAGGCAAAATCAACTTTTGTAAGAATCCTGTCTTCCGCATAGGGTCACCTCAAAAACATATGAAGCAATTTTTCATATAGCTTGCTCTTGTAAGGCTGATAGCGCATAGGAAGATCCAGCCACGTCTTCTTATCTACAATGGATTTGTAATGAGAAAAAGCGTCAAAGCCGTCCTTGCCGTGATAGGCACCCATACCGCTCTCCCCCACACCGCCAAAGCCCATAGCACTTGTGGCAAGGTGAATGACCACATCGTTGATACATCCGCCGCCGTAGGAAAGCTCGGAGGTCACGCGCCTCATATGCTTTTTGTCGCTTGTGAAAAGATAAAGAGCCAGCGGCTTATCCTTCTCCTTCAATTCGTCCACCACCGCATCGAAATCCTCAAAGGTAAGAATGGGCATGATGGGACCGAAAATCTCCTCTCCCATGACCGCGTCATCATATGTCACGTTGTCCATAACCGTAGGAGCAATTCGACAGGTAGAGGGATCGGCTTCCCCTCCGATCACCACCTTGCTTGGATCGATCAGAGAGCTGAGACGGGCAAAGTGCTTCTCATTGATGATCTTACCATAGTCCCCGTTCGATAAAGGCTTCTCGCCGTATTGCGCCTTAACCTGCTTGATCACTTCGGCAACGAAAGCTTCCTTCACCGATTTCTCACAGAGAATATAATCGGGAGCAACGCAGGTCTGACCGCAGTTGAGGTATTTCCCAAACACGATCCGCTTGGCGGCAAGCCTTATATTCGCACTGGCATCTACAATACAGGGACTCTTTCCACCAAGCTCGAGAACGGCGGGAGTCAAATGCTCCGCGGTATGGCGAAGAACCTCCTTGCCAACCGCCTGGCTGCCAGTAAAGAATACAAAATCAAACTTTTGATCCAGAAGTGCTGTATTCTCTGCCCTTCCTCCTGTGACGACCGCGATATATTCGGACGGAAAGCATTCGGTGATGATCCTTTTCACGATCTCACTTGTGGCAGGAGAATAGGCACTGGGCTTCACGATTGCCGTGTTTCCTGCGGCAATGGCATCAGCAAGAGGATCCAAGGTCAAAAGAAAGGGGTAATTCCAGGGGCTCATGATCAGCGTATTTCCATAGGGAACGGGTTGCTTGAAGCTATGGGAATGAAATTGCGCCAGCGGTGTGGGAACCGTTTTTCTTTTTGCGAATTTTCTTGTGTGCCGGATCATGTAGCTGATTTCCGTCAGTACCAAACCCGACTCACACATAAAGCCCTCGTAGTGGCTTTTTCCCAGATCGGCACAAAGGGCATCGTTGATTTCAGCCTCATATTTTTTAACCGCCGCATACAGCTTTTTGAGTTGCTCTATCCGAAATTGAACGGGCAGGGTAACACCGCTTCGGTAGTATGTTCTTTGGCTTTCCAGCAAGGCTTGAATTTCCTGATTCGTCATCGTTTCTCACTCCAATCCGCGATTCTTTCATAGAGAGCTTCCAGCTCCCCGCGTGTCATCAGCTTGGGCACGGGATAAAGGGGATTTGCCTCCTTTTCCGCATGTCTCGCCATTTCCGGAATATCCTCACGGCAAATTCCCGTAATGGTATCCGGAATCTTCATTTTTTCGTTAAGTGCCTTGATTGCTGCAATAAACTTCGTCGCCCCAACCTCGTGAGAATCGGTTTCGGAGCACACCCCTGCGAAAACACCGAGGCGGTGAAGCTTTTTATGGACACAGGGACCGTATTCCTCCAGTACGTAGGGCATGATCACCGCATTGGCAAGCCCGTGTGGCGTACCGTATCTTCCTCCGAGAGAGTGGGCAACGGCATGAATATATCCGACGTAAGACTTTGAAAAGGCAACACCCGCCTTGTAAGCGGCGTGAAGCATATGCTCCCTTACCTCATGATCATGACCGTTAGTATACGCTTTCTCCACGTTTTCAAAAACCAGCTTCACGGCTTCCAGCGCAAGCCCTCTCGTCTCACGGCTCGTGGATCGACCAATATACGCTTCTACCGCATGAGTCAACGCATCCATTCCTGTTGTGGCGGTCAAGTGCGGCGGCAGAGTATAGGTCAGGGACGCATCTAACACCGCGTAATGCGGGATCAAGGGAAAGCTCATCAGCGCGTATTTGTGATGGCTGTCGCTATCGGTGATTACCGCCGCCAACGTAGCTTCGCTTCCCGTTCCCGCGGTGGTAGGAATGGCGATCAGCGTGGGAATTCGGCGTACAACACGAAGAATACCGCCAAGCTGCTTCAAGGATCTCTTGGGATGAGCGACTCGCGCCCCTACCGCCTTAGCACAGTCCATGGCGGAACCGCCGCCAATGGCAATCAGCGCGTTACAACGGTTCTCATCGTACAGCCTCAGTGCTTCTTCCACGTTGTGCACGGTAGGATTGGGCTGTGTCTTGTCGTATACCGCATATGGAATCCCGTTCTTCCTCAACACCTGTTCTAAAGGTGCGACAAGACCGTTTTTTACAATACCGCCATCGGTGACCACGAGAACCGATTCAATCCTTTCTTTTCTACAAACGTCACCCAGTTCGGTACATGAAGAAAGAACCTGCGGCTCCCGATACGGAAGGATGGGCAATGCCGCGCGAAAAGCTGCCTGGAATATACGGCAACCGATCATCTTTAAAAAGAACATCAATCCACCTCAACAACACCGTTTGCTTTTACGGAAATTTTCATTCCATCCTTCACGTAATTCAAAAATTCGTCGCCAAGGGAGTCAATAACAGGCATGGATACCCCCTCCACCCACACGTCGGCGAGAACGGCACCTGCCGCCGCGAGAGAGTCAATGTGGTTGGCAAACAGCATACAGGCAGGATTCTTTTCCATAGCACAGGCACAGTAAAGCACCAAGCCGCCTGTGGTAGAGCCAATGGTCTGAGGCAGACAAAGTGCCTTACCGATCAAAGGCTTCCCGTGTAATTCCGCATTGTTCTGGTCTCCGCACTTTACTTCCTTGTCTCCAAACTGCAACGCCATCTGAAGCGAAGCCAGCGTGTTAAAGCCTTGGGTGGTGACAACGGCATCTGCCGTCACCTCACCGGGCGTAATCACTCTTCCTTGAAACTGTTTCATGATGATTTACCTCCCTTTGTAATGGCACGCAAGATCTCCTCATCGGTATAATATCTCGCGCTGGTATAAGTACGGAGCTTGTTGGACGACGTAATGACCGGCATCTTTTTGCAAAGCGGATTGTTCATATACATCAAAGGACAAATATAGGACGTGATCACACCGGTGTCTCTCAGCCTTGCCGCGTACTCGGTCTTTTCGAAGCTCTCCAACACCTTTGGGGCAGCTGTGAATACCGTGGGGATAACAATTTTCTTTCTTCCGCATGTTTTCAGCTCGGCTTCAATTTTGACCGTCCAATCTGTAAGCTGCTCAAGAGACAGATGAGGACATCCCACAAAGCAAAGCTTGGGATTTGCGTTTGGATCCTTCCAAACCACGGGATAATTGTTTTTCACACGCTCCAGCTCGGCATCGTCGATGATGTATTCCTTCGCGCCCTCGGCGATCAAGCTCTCACCCAGCTCTGCGGCTTCCGGTGTCAACCCCGCAATGTGGTAAAGACCCACTGCTCCGTTGGAGGCGGTCGCCGCCCCAAAATCCTTCAAATACGCGCAAGCCTCATCGTTCAGTTCATTTCCGATCCACCGGTCCAACCCCACCACGTAAGGAACGTCCTCCATGACCTTCATACCGATGGCGGAGCCTAAAAGCTGTGCCTCGGGCTTTTTGGTAGTTTTGATCTTCACGACCCAGGTAGCTTTCCGTCCCTCATCGGTCAAAAGTCCGAAGTAAGGAACGTATCCAACGATGGATCCCATAATATCGATAATACCCGAATTTCGGTTGCATCGGGCACCAAGCACGGAGTTTGCGTATACCACCGCGCTGGATTCCGCCCAGGAAAGTACGTCCCCCTTTTTCGGCTTGTTGCCCACCTCGTCCATATAACAGGTACAGCTAAACGCGTCGTCGCTCATCAACCCCAGCTCCTTTAGCTGCTTCTCGTAAAAGTCCTGCTTCGTGTACATAAACTTGTTGAATACCAGATTCTGCAAGAAATTCGCGGGAACGTTTTTGTCAAGGGGTCGAGGGTCCACCGAAAACTTCTGTCCCGAAACGACACCCGCGTCCAAAAGAGTTTGCATAAGATCGTATACGGGCGACATGACCTTTAGTCCGAAGGATGTGACCAAATGATTGTATTTTGACGTGATGGGAACGAGCTTTTCCGCCTCAAAGGCATCACCGTACATCACCAAAGTTTTCATTACTTTGGCTAAGGTTTCACCCTTTTCTCCATCTAAGATTGCTTGCTGTTCTTTGGTTAATATCATTTTTCTCTCCTTATCCATTCATCAAAGCTTCATGCATACGTCCCATGCGCCCCAGATCACGCTTCTGAGATTTCCCACCTCAGCCGCGTCGCCGATTACGTGAATGTGCTTTCCTTTGGATGCCACGGGAGCAGGATCGTAGCCCACAGACAGAATGACGGAATCCGAGTCAATCCGGAAGATCTCGCTTGCCTTGTTTTTGAGCGTGACACTGCCCTCCCCGATTTCGCAAAGAGAGGTTTCCAGATACACGGGAACCTTGTTCGTTTTAAAGAAATCCCGAAGATAGCTTGTGTTGGCAAGACAAATTCCCTTGGCGGTAATGAGGTCGTCCTGCATCTCCACAATGATAGGCTTTTTACCTCGGAGATACAGATCGTACGCGATTTCACAGCCGGTAAGACCTCCGCCGATCACCGTTACCCTCTCTCCTACCGTCTTTCGTCCAAGGAGATAGTCCACCGCCTCTACGGCGCGCTCCGCGCCGGGAACGGGAATTCGCTTGGGAATGGCTCCCGTCGCCACAACCACCTCATCAGCGTTAAGAGACCGAATGTCCTTCACTTCAGTGCTCATCTTGACGGTGATAGGATACTTGGAAAGCTCTCGGATGTACCAGGCGATCAGCACTCGATCCTTTTCCTTAAAGGAGGGTGCCGCCGCCGCGATAAACACGCCGCCCAGCTTGTCGGTCTTTTCGTACAGGGTCACCTTGTGTCCTCGTTTGGAGCAAAGGATCGCCGCCTCCATGCCTCCGATCCCGCCGCCAATTACGGCAACGCGCTTCTGCTTCTTGGCAGGTGTGACATGATACTTCCCCGACTGCATCGTCTCGGGATTCAGCGCGCAACGGGCAAGCCCCATGGTATCGGTAAGATCCTGCGTGTTAGCATGCCCCTTGGAGGAGGAGAAGTTGAAGCAACCGCTGTGACAACAGATGCATGGCTTAATGTCCTCCAACCTGTCCTCGATCAGTTTTGTGATCCATTCGGGATCAACGAGGAATTGACGGGCAATGCCCACCCCGTCTATTCTGCCTTCCTCAACAGCCTTGGCACCAATCTCGGGATCCATACGTCCCGCGCAGACCACGGGAATATGGACGAACTTCTTGATATGGGATACGTCCTCCAGATTGCAGTTTTCAGGCATGTACATCGGCGGATGAGCCCAGTACCAGGAGTCGTAGGTGCCGTTATCCGCATTGAGCATATCGTAGCCCGCGTCTTGAAGATACCTTGCCGCCCTCTCGCTCTCCTCCATATTTCTTCCTACCTCGGTGTATTCCTCGCCGGGCATTGCGCCCTCGCAAAAGCCCTTCATTTTGGACTCCACCGAATAGCGTAAGGAAACGGGATAGTCCTCTCCGCACGCTTCCTTAATAGCATGCACCACCTCCGCCGCGAAACGGTAGCGATTCTCAAAGCTTCCGCCGTACTCGTCGGTTCGCTTGTTAAAGAATTCAATAGCAAACTGATCCAGGAGATAACCTTCGTGTACCGCGTGAACCTCTACACCGTCAACCCCCGCGTCACGGCATAGCTTCGCCGTCTTGGCAAAGGCATCGATGATCTCATGAATCTGCTCCACTGTCATCTCGGGACAGATAATATCGTGAGCCCAGCGCGACGGCTGAGGAGAAGGAGAGGCAAGCTCATGGCTTGTATCAATAATAGGTTTGATCAATGCGCGGGTAACCTTATTTTTATGTAGAGGTGCCACCAGCTCAGTAATCGCCCAAGAGCGCCCCATTCCCGCGGTAAGCTGCACAAATAGCTTGGCACCAGTCTTATGGATCTCATCCATAAATTCCTTCAATTCCTCAAACATTTTTGGATTTTGCCAGAGCCATTTGCCCCAAAAGGTGTCACGAAGAGGCGCGATGCCGGGAATGATCAGACCGACGTTGTTCTTCGCTCTATCTAAAAAGAGCTTTGCCGCCTCCCGGTCAAAGTGACATCCGCCAAGCTCAAACCAGCCAAAGAGCGACGTGCCGCCCATGGGACACATCACGATGCGGTTCTTGATTTCCACGTTGCCAATACTCCACGGAGTAAACAACGCCTCGTATTTTTTGTCCAGGTGATTCATTGATAACTCAATCCTCTCTTTCTCACGTTCTCATATTTTTCAGTCAAGACGTTTACCGATCACATCCAGACTGTCACTGATAATCGTTAAACTGTGGTAAAAGGCGATCCGCTCCTCTTCCGTAAGCCCCACACTGATTTCATCCAGTACGCAATCGACCTTTTCCGATATTTTCCTCCCGACTTCCCTCCCTTTTTCCGTCAGAACCAAAGGACTCTTATACCGCCTGGCATCCTTCGCCTCTCGGGTAAGATATCCGTTCCGTTCCAGATAATGAAGAGACCGGGATATGGTCGCCTTGTCCTCCTCGCACCTCTCGCATAGCTCGGTTGCGGTCAAGGAATTCGCTCCGTAGAGATAGTACAGGCAAGAGATATGCGGGCTTCTCAGACCATATGCCGCCATTTCTTGGTTCTTAATTTTTCTGATGTTTCGGCTGATCTTCGCGATCAATACGGTAAATGTCTCAAATCGTTCCTTCATTCTCTCCTCCTACAGTTTGTTGAAACTTCAACAATCAAGAAAATTATACCACAAGCTTGTTGAGATGTCAACAAGTTGCCTCAACATATAAAAAATATTTTTCAAAAACAGAAACAAACGTAAACATTATTTTAACATTTGTATGTTATTATGTGCTATAATATATGGGAAACCATGAAAGGATGCTCGGAGAAACGAATATGTTTAAGATATTAGTGGTAGAGGATGACAGGGACCTAAATCGAAGCGTGTGCTCTTTTTTGAATCATAGCGGCTACGAAGCCACCGGGTGCCTCGGCGCGGAGGAGGCATACGACGAAATGTATGAAACCACCTTTGATCTGATTATTTCGGATATCATGATGCCCGGTATTGACGGATTTGAGTTTGTAAAAACGGTACGCTCACTCAATAACGATATTCCCATTTTGTTTATGACCGCCCGCGACGATTTCGCCTCTAAGCAAAGAGGATTTCGGGTCGGTATCGACGACTATATGATAAAACCCATTGACTTGGATGAGCTTTTTCTGCGCATCGGCGCGTTGCTTCGCCGTTCCAAGATCGCGTCCAACCGACGGATCGAGGTAGGCAATTTCGTTATGGATGCCGACGAGCGCTCAGCTACGTTAGAAGGGGAAGAAGTTTCCTTGACGGCGCGAGAATTCGATCTGCTTTACAAGCTACTTTCATACCCCAAAAAAACCTTTACCAGAACACAGCTGATGGATGAGTTTTGGGATATGGACACGCAGAGCAGTACACGGACGGTAGACGTGTATATGACCAAGCTCCGCGCGAAGCTTGCAGCGTGTAACTCCTTTGAGATACAAACGGTCCATGGACTTGGATATAAGGCGGTAATCAAATGAAAGGCGAGCAAAGATTTCGGTGGATCATAAGGGCGGTCAGCCATTATTTTACCTTCTTTTTGCTGGTCGCCTTTGTTATTACCTGCTGTATGATGCTGTTCGTCACTTCCCTGTCAGATAGCCTCGGCATCGCCTTGACGAATGACAATCTGGGAACCTCCGCGAAACTGACATTCTGGAACGTAATTTTAATCAGTTTCATATTTACAGTCGTAGATGCGATTCGCCGCAAGTGGACTGTTGACCGTCCCGTCAAGCACATTTCCGAAGCGACAGCAAAGATGATGCAGGGTGATTTTAATGTTCGCGTCTCTCCCGTATCAAAATTTGTGGCAGACGATAAATTCAACGAGATCATTGCGTGCATCAATCAAATGGCGGAGGAACTGTCGGGCGTGGAGACTCTGCGAACCGACTTCATTGCCAACGTCTCTCACGAAATGAAAACCCCTCTCGCCGTGATGCAAAATTACGGAACACTTCTGCAAGCCCCCGATCTGCCGGACGACAAGCGTGTGGAATACGCGAAAGCTGTCACGGATGCCTCACGTCGGCTTGCCGATATGATGACGAATATCCTCAAACTGAACCGCCTGGAAAACCAACAGATCTATCCCAAAGCTGAAATCTATGATCTGGGAGAACAGCTTTGCGAATGTCTTCTGCAATACGAAAACGTATGGGAAAGCCGTTCCATTGAAATTGTAACCGACATCGAAGAAAACGTGCGGATCAACGCGGACAGCGAGCTTCTCTCCCTCGTATGGAACAATCTTTTCTCTAACGCCTTCAAATTCACCGAGTCAGGCGGAACCGTCTCTCTTTCACTTTCCGCGGATGAAACGTACGCCACCGTAAAGGTTAAGGATACGGGATGCGGAATGTCTCCCGAGGTCGGCGCGCATATTTTTGAAAAATTTTATCAAGGAGATACCTCTCACGCAACACAGGGAAACGGGCTCGGCTTGGCACTTGTCAAACGGGTGGTGGACATCACGCAGGGAGAAATCGGCGTAGAAAGCGTTCAAGGGGTCGGATCTACCTTTACAGTTAAGATCAGGAGGACTGAACATGAACACTTGGAAGAAAATCGGTAAAGCACTGTTGTTCCCACACATCGCCATCATGCTGGTACTCGTTCCGATTGCGGTCGTTCTTCTCGTATATTCCATGGTATTTGTGGGAACCCAGTCGATTCTCGCTTACGTTTCCTATGTACTGTCGGCATATACCCTGACGGTTTGGTGCTTCAAGATTCCGTATTTAATTCATTTCTTTAAAACCTTTAAGAATGAAAATCAATATGCCCGTCGTTGGATCGATGATGAACGGCTCCGAGTGAACGTCTCGCTCTACGGCTCTCTCAGCTGGAACGTCACCTATGCCGTTTTTCAGCTTTGGCTTGGATTTTACCACAGATCCTTCTGGTTCTGTTCCCTGTCCGCATACTATATTTCCCTGGCTGCCCTGCGCTTCTTCTTGGTGCGCCATACACGGAAATATAAGCCCGGCGAAAAAATGCGCGCGGAGCTCACGAAGTACCGTGCATGCGGTTGGGTGTTTCTCGTTATGAACCTGGCGCTGACCTTGATGATTTTCTTTATGGTGTATTGGAACAGAACCTTCAATCACCACGAGATCACAACCATTGCCATGGCGGCATATACCTTTACCGCATTTACCGTTGCCATTGTCAATCTCGTCAAATACCGCAAGTATCACAGCCCCGTGTATTCGGCATCCAAAGCCATCAGCCTGACCGCCGCCTGTGTATCCATGCTGACACTTGCGTCCACCATGCTGACCACCTTTGGTGACGGTACAATGTCGCTGACAGAGCGAAGGATCATGCTCGGTACCATCGGCGGCGTGATTTCCGTGTTTATTGTGATCATGGCAATCTTTATGATCGTACAAGGAAATAGAGACATCAAAAAATTGAAGGAATTTGGCACAACGAACACGCCTTTCCAAATTGGGATAAAGGAGAAAAATAATGGAACATAAAAACGAAAACGAGAGCTTTTGCTATACGTATTCCGCAAAGGAACAAGCAGAGCTGAAAAAGATCCGAGAGAAATATATCCCTCGAGAGGAAGATAAAATGGAACTGCTGCGCCGTCTTGACCGTAGCGTAACAAAAAGGGCACAGACCGTCTCTCTTATTTTTGGCATCATGGGAGCTCTGGTGCTTGGCTTTGGCATGAGTCTGGCAATGTCGGATCTGAGAGACATTCTCGGCTCTCACAGAGACATGTCCATGCTTCTCGGCGTTGTGATCGGCGTGGCAGGAGGTGTACTGGCAAGCCTCGCGTATCCCATATACAATGTGATCGTCAAGCACCAGCGAAAGAAGATCGCACCCGAAATCCTTCGTTTAACAGACGAGCTGATTAAGTAATTTCCAATAAGCAAATTGTCAAAATGCCCCTCTCTGAGTTCAATTTCAGAGAAGGGGCTTATATATTACACCTCCTCCGGCAATACTAATTTGACAGTTTATATTGGAGGTCTGATATGGAAATCCTCAAGGTTGTACTCACGTCACTGTTATCTGTGGGGGCATTGTTTGTGATCGCGAAGATCATGGGTCATAAGCAATTGGCTCAGCTTGACTTTTTCGATTATATCAGCGGAATCACCATTGGTTCAATCGCCGCCGAGATGGCTACGGAATTGGAAAAGCCCCTAAACCCGTTGATCGCCCTGGCAGTATACGGCGCGATCTCCGTTCTCCTCAGTCTGATCACGCATAGGCTCCCCAAAATGCGCAAGTACGTCAACGGCTCTCCAACGATCTTGATGAATAACGGAAAGCTGTACCGAAAAAACATGAAGCAGGCAAAGCTGGATCTGAGCGAGTTTATGGTCTTGTGCCGTGAGCAGGGATATTTCGACCTAAACGATATCCAAACCGCCATTTTTGAACACAATGGCAAGCTGTCGATCTTACCCGTTAGTAAAAAACGTCCCGTGACACCCGAGGATATGAGTCTACAGCCCAAACCCGCTCATATCCAGACCGAGGTCATTATGGACGGACGCGTTCTGGAGGAAAATCTCAGGCGTATGGGAGTTGACGCGAAATGGCTGAAAAAACAGCTTAAGGAGCAAGGCTACCAAAACGCGAAAGAAATATTTCTCGGTCTCTGTGACGACAAAAAAAAGCTTTCTCTGTTTGCCCTTCGCTGAGGATTGCCGCAAAAAATCGTTTCTCTTTGCCCAAAAGAATCGAAATGCTTCACGACTTTTCCGACGAAATACCCGGTAAACGATTGACAGAATAACCGACATGTGTTATAATCCAATTGCGTTCAATTCGACTTGTATAAATTAATAATTCATAAAGATTGGGACTATATTGAGACTATGATCGAGACAAAATCTTTAACCATGATAGACTTTCGACCCATTACGGCAAAGGAGCGGACGCTCTACGAAAATGCCCTACCCGACGGAAACGAGAGAGGCTGCGAATTTTCCTTTGCCAATTTGTATCTGTGGGGACGGCAAAATTTTGCTGTCCTTCATGAGCATATCGCGCTGTTTTCTCAGTTTAACCGTCACAGTGTTTATCCCTACCCCATTGGACGGGGAGACAAGAAAGCCGTCCTGGATGCCATCATCACCGACGCGAAAGTAAGGGGGATCCCCTGCCGTATTACCGGCTTGAGTGCTTCGGCAAAAGAAACCCTGGAAGCACTTTACCCGGGAAAATTCCGCTTTCATTGTGATGAGGGCTCCTTTGACTACGTTTACGATATCAACGACCTGGCAGATCTAAAGGGTAAAAAATATCACGGAAAACGCAATCACTTGAACCGCTTTCAAGAGGCGGTTCCGCATTATACCGTCGAACCCCTCAGTGAAAATAATCTTCCGCTGGTCAGACAAATGGTAAGTGATTGGTACGAGGCTCGGCTGAGGGAAAACCCTCACGGTGACTACCACATGGAGCAAGCGGCTCTGGAAAAAGCGTTCCGAGATTACCGTGAGCTGGGCATGGAAGGTCTGGTACTTTTGAACGGAGAGGACGTTCTGGCGGTCACCCTTGGGAGCCGCCTGTCCGAGGATACCTTCGACGTGCATTTTGAAAAGGCGCGCTCTGATATTCAGGGTGCCTACCCCGCGATCAACTGTGAATTTGCCCGATACATTCGGAATAAATACCCCAGCGTCCGATATTTAAACCGCGAGGAGGATATGGGATTGGAGGGCTTGCGGAAAGCCAAACAAAGCTACCATCCTCATCATATGATCGAAAAATATTGGGCATGTCTGTTGGAGGAGGGCTATGATTATTGAACCCCCTTGCCAAGAGCACTTCCCCGCCCTTCGACGCCTTTGGAAGGAAGCCTTTGGGGATACCGATGACTTTTTAGATACCTTCGGGCAAACCGCCTTTCACCCGGGCCGTTGCCGATGCGTGACCGTGGAGGGAGAAACCGTCGCCGCTCTATATTGGTTTGATTGCGCCTACCGCGCACACTCCATTGCCTATTTGTACGCCATTGCTACCGCCGAAGCGTACCGAGGAAGGGGACTTTGCCGCGCGCTCATGGAGGATACCCATCGGCATTTGAAACAGCTTGGTTATAAGGGCACCGTTTTGGTACCGGGCAGTGAGGAGCTTTTTGAGTTTTATAAAAAAATGGGCTACCAGATCTGCGGATGCGTAAAAGAATTTTCCTGCTCTCCCTCGGCGGATGGCATAGAGCTTCAACGGATCGACAGAAAGGAATACGAAAACCTCCGACAGCACTTTTTACCCGCCAACGGCATCACCCAGGAAAACGAAAATACGGTTTTTTTGCAGACGATGGCAACCTTTTATGCGGGGGAGAAGTTTTTATTGGCGGCACGGAAAGAGAAAGATACTCTTTACGGCATAGAGCTGTTGGGAGACCAAGCCCTGGCACCCGCCATCGTGAAGAGCTTGGACTGCGCAAAAGGCAAATTCCGAACGCCCGGAGTCGATAAACCCTTGGCCATGTACCATTCCCTGTCAAAGGAAGTCATGGCGTTACCCATTTATTTCGGGCTGGCATTTGACGAATTTTAAATGTCTTTACGTTTCTTCGTAGCCCTTGTAGGAATGACAGAAAGGATGAGAAAACTATGTTCAGAGAACTTGTCAGAAAAAACAAGCAAATATCCACCGAGGAGTGTATCGAGCTGTTAACGAAGGAAACGCGCGGTGTTTTAGCCGTCAACGGCGACCATGGATATCCGTATGCCATGCCGATGAATCATTTTTATCATGCAGATGACGGATGCGTGTATTTTCACTGCGGGAAGAAAGGACACAGAGTAGACGCTCTGATGCGCTCAGATAAGGTCTCCTTTTGCGTGGTTGAGCAAGGCTACCGTGAGAGCGGAGATTGGGCGTGGAATGCCCGAAGCGTGATCGTATTCGGAAAAATTGAGATCATTGACGATATAACAGAAGTGATCCGCATGACAACAAAGCTGTGTTATAAGTTTACGCAGGATGAAACGTATATCCAAAAAGAGATCAAACAATCGGGCGGTGCCACCTTGCTTCTGAAGCTGATCCCCGAGCATATTTGCGGAAAAATCGTAAAAGAAGCATGAGGACAGCGGTCATAACAAATGATCGCGAACGGACCCGGTGCAGAACGCTCAAATGGCGTGCTAAATGAGCTTACCGAAAAAGCCGCCCGAACGGTGAAAACCTCCAAGATTTGAGTACACAGAGGGCTGTGTCAATCACTTAGCACCCCCAAAAAAAGAAAAATGAGCTGAGCCAAAAGCTTTTTAAAAAGCACTGAACTGCCCCAAATTGTGCGGACAGCACAAAAAAGAGTCCCAAGGTAGAAAATATTAAAATTTAAGCAACGAACTGACATCGCTTTTCAAGTGGTGTCAGTTTTGTTTTAAGCTGGATACGTTCATTGTTATAGAAGTGTATGTATGCACCTATGAGGAGGCGCGCCTCCTCATAGGTGCGGATTTTCGCGCGATAAATACACTCGGTTTTGAGAATCGAGAAAAAATTTTCTGCTAAAGCGTTATCATATGGGTTTCCACGTCTTGACATTGACGGTGTGATATGGTATGATTTTGTTAGGCTAAAATACGCTTGCGAGGTGTACTGAAAGCCTTGGTCACTGTGGAGCTGCAACTCTGCGGTGACCTTTTCCTTTTTCTTAGCGGCTCTGATGGTTGAGAGAACGAGATTGATATTCTGTTCAGTGCCCGTTTTGTAGGCAACTATACTGTTGTCATAGAGATCACGAATTACCGAAAGATACAGCACGCCTTGTCCTGTCTTTATGTACGAAATATCTGTAACCCATTTCTGATTGGGGCGTTCGGCGTGAAAATCTCTATTGAGCAGATTCGTGTATCTATGCAGATGTTCTCCGTAATTACGATACTTCTTGCGACGAACTACGGAAAGTAGATTGTATTTCTGCATAACACGAAGAACAGTCTTCGGATTCTTATGAATTCCTTGTCTTTCAAGCCATATCTGCACTCTACGGTAACCGTAGGTGCTGTGGCTATGTTCCTGACACTCTCGAATCTTTTTGGCAAGCGGCAGATCCCATGCGGGTACGTCCATTCTCTTGACATAGTCATAGTAGCCACTTCTCGATACCTCAAAGAACCGGCACATTTCGCTGATTGAATAATTGTCCTTATGACGATAGATTACCATATATTTTACGCTTGTCCTCACTTCCTTTCTGTGAGCGAGAGAAAATCCCGCATCAATTCGTTCTCCATCTCTAACTGTTTAATTCGAGCATCCTTCCGAGCCAGCTTGTAACGTAGACCAGCAAGCTTATCTTCTTCCGTTACTACGCTATCCTTTGCGGGTCTGCCTTTCTTCTTAACGGCTATCCCTGCGGCTATTTTGTCTTGCCGACGATTATATCTTGTGATAAAACCTTCTATTTGCTTTTTGCTAAATCCAAATTTCTCACATATTTCTCGCCTTGTTTTTCCTTGTGATCGTAGTTCCAATATTTCTTTTTCGTAATCTTGTATATGTCGATATCCTCTTGGCATAAAAAATTCCTCCTATGGTAGATATATTTCTATTCTACCATAGCAGGCTCTTTTTTTCAATTGTCCGTTTTTAACGGACTTGTGCAACAATAAGTGAACCGTGTACCACGCGCTAAGAGGGCTAAATCAGCCCTCTTATTTTTTAGCAGGATAAAGCCGTGTCTAATCCACGGCGCATCACATCGCACGGCAACGCCGAGCGAATGGCAAAAAAGCGAGGTGTTACAAGAACTTTTGGAGAAATTTGCATAGGCGCGTTTACGCAGGAAAAGGTTGTCTGTTCGCGCCAATTTGCAAAAAATTCGGTCTTTGACACCTCGAAACACAAGGCGTGTCAGGGGAATATGCATTGTCTGCCCTTGG
>JAFTRQ010000102.1 GCA_017462125.1 Clostridia bacterium
AAAATACGGCGAGTGATCGTATACAGACTCGACCGTATCAGCCGTTCGGTTTTGGATTTTGCCAATGTCATTGACATTTTCCAAAAGCATCACGTGGAGTTCGTCAGTACGATGGAAAAATTCGATACGGGAACTCCCATCGGCAAGGCGATGCTGATGATCGTTATGATCTTCGCACAATTGGAGCGCGAAACCATTCAGCAGCGTGTCATTGACGCTTACGCTTCACGAAGCAAGCGCGGCTTTTATATGGGCGGACGAGTACCGTTTGGATTCACCCTCAAGGACACCGTGATTGACGGTATCCGCACCAAGATGTACGAACCAATCGAGCACGAGGCAGAGGTGGTGCGGTTAATTTACTCCATGTACGCCGAGCCGCAAACGTCTTTCGGTGACGTGATTCGCCAGCTTGAAGCAATGGGTATCACCAAGCGCGACGGCAATCTATTCAACAGAAGCCGCCTACGCGATCTCGTTATCAATCCCGTCTACGTCCGCGCAGACTATCACTTGTACGACTTTTTCAAGGCGCAAGGCACGAATATTGCCAATATCCCCGAGGACTTCATCGGCACAAACGGCGCGTATCTCTATTCGGGTACGGACACCAAGCGAAAAACGGTTTCGCTTGAAGGACACACTTTGGTACTTGCCCCCCACGAGGGGCTTGTGGACTCGGACTTGTGGATCAAATGTCGTTCCAAATGCCTGAATAATAAGAGCGTGGCAAAGCCTGTCAAGGCAAAGGCAACATGGCTTGCCGGCAAGATCAAATGTGCCCACTGCGGATATGCGCTGACCGCCAAAATCTACCGTTGCAAGACGAAATCCGATAACCGCTATTACCTTTGTACCAACAAATATCACGCGGGTGGATGTCATTTTGGCTCGTTGGATGCCGACGTGGTGGATGCTATTGTATTTGAGGAAATGCAGAAAAAGTTAGCGGAATTTGCGACTTTATCGGCGCACCGTAACGAAGGATATAATCTCCAAGTGATAAAACTGAAAACGAGGATTGAGGAGATCGACAAGGAAATCACCGCTTTGTTGAATAAAGTGATCTCGGCAAATGCCACGGTTATGGAATACATAAACAATCGCGTGTCCGACCTTGATACCGAAAAGAAAAATCTGTACGCGGAGATTGCACAACTTGACGAACATGATACCGACCGAGTGGGCGAGATCACCGATTATATGGAGCATTGGGAAGAACTGACAGTAAGTGATAAAATTACGGTTGTGGACTGTCTGATCGAGCGCATCGACGCATCCAAGGACAGTCTGAACATCAAATGGAAAATATAGGTGACACCACACAAATTGGATGGTGTAATTGCGTCGTCAGAAACTTCATCAGACAAACCATATTGACGAAGGCAATAGTTGAACCTATTGCCAAGGAGATTGGTGCAGTATGAGGGGATTTATGCAAGCAAGTGCGCCATTACGATTTCGTGCGGTGTCACCTAACAATAATGGATATCGCAAAATCCATTCTCCTTTGATTGTTTCGGTGACGCAATCCGTCTTGCGCAGGACAGCATGAACTCGAAGAACTTCTACGCGACAAATCCGAGCTTTGACAGATAAGTACCCAAACATTTCAGTTTTGCCCTCTTCTGAATGCAACCGTTCGGGAGAGGGCTTTTGAAATGCTGATTATTTTGTCATTTTTTGCAAATAAATATCATGAAACACTTGATATTATGATGAGAATATGATACAATTAGGTGATATCAATGATGTTTTAAATGGTTTAAAAAAAACACATGGAGGATCATATGACGGAAAAGCTTAAAGAAAAATGGCTGAAGCTTTATTTTTTAGCTCAGCAGATAGGTGCTTTTGAGCCATGGGACGATTTTGAAGAAGCAGATCACTTTTCATACGTTTGGAAGGATAAAAGCAAGGCTGTTCATTTTTCCTTTATAAGTGACTGGATAGGACAGTGCGGTATTGCTTGCTACACAAGCGACGAGGATTATCTGCGCGCAAGAGAGCTTATGAAAAACGGCGGCAAGGCACACGAACCGGATTTTGAGCTACAAAACGCACTGATCTGTCTCTGGGATGACCGCGAGGACATAAGCAATGCCGACTACAAGCTTATAAAGGAGCTCGGGGTCAAATTTCGCGGAAAAGGTGCATGGCTCCATTTCAATAAGTATGAGATTGGGTACGAAGCAACGAGCCTTGATGAAAAAGACATCGATCTGCTCATTACCGCCTTTGAAAACCTTAATATGATGCTTCGCGCCATTTATGAGCAAGGATTGGATCCAGAATTTGACAAAGGTCATACGCTTTTGCGCTGGTATGAGCCGAAGGACGAGTTGTATTACACACATCCCTTTAAGATCGATATTCCGAGAACTGTTATCAAGCGTCCGATAGTAACCATGCAGAATAACGAATTTATGCGAGTGTTTAAAAAAGCTCCCTTTGCAAACTTTTCCGTGGAGCTTGATTGGTCATATCTTCCCTTTCCAATGAAGGAAGGTAACGGAAGAGCATACTTTCCTCTGTCTGTGATGATGGCTGATGCCAAGAGCGGAATGATAATCGCAAACGAGCTGCTTGAGCCCGATGACGACAAAATCGAGCTTATATTTGATATATTTGAGTTTTTTGCTGAAAGACGCGGTAAGCCCAATGAGATATTCATCTGTGACGAGGATATTAAGGGCATTATTTCCGACGTATGCAAAAGATGCGGCATAAAGCTGACTATGAAAAAGCGACTTCCTAAGATCAGTGATGCCAAGGATGATTTGATCAAGCATATAATAAGCACTAATTGAATAACGCTTGGGCATACAAGTCTTAAATGATTTGTATGCCCTTGTTTTACAGAAAATTTGTAGCTTAAGTCGATATAATGTGATTTTTGCAATATTTTATATCTGTTTTAATGCATTTTTGTGTTGACAAACCACACAATTCATGGTATACTATTATAAAAGGAGGCTGAAATATGGAACGAAAAATATACAAAGACCTTTGGGAATGGAAACAAAGTCCCGACAGAAAGCCCTTGATACTTCAAGGAGCCCGACAAGTAGGCAAGACCTATATCGTTAATTATTTCGCCGGCAAAGAATACGCAAACAGTGTTTATTGCAATTTTGAAAAGGATACGGGACTTCATTCGTTTTTCTCCGACTTGTCCCCCTCAAGCATAATAAAAAAGCTGTCAATATACAAGCGCCGCGAGATCGTACCGAGTAATACTCTCATAATTTTCGATGAGATACAAGCCTGCCCCGAGGCCATCACCGCGCTCAAATATTTCAACGAAGAAGCAAACGGTTATCACATAATAGCCCTGGGTTCTCTTCTCGGCGTATCGGTCAACAGGGGTAACTTTTCATTTCCCGTTGGCAAGGTTCAGTTCATGACGCTCTACCCTCTTGATTTCGAGGAATATCTTATGGCGCGCGGAGAGGATGGCTTGATCGAGCTTATACGTGAATGCTACACCGACAACAAGCCTCTCGATAACGCTTTTCATGAAAGAGCTCTTGACTACTACAAGGAATATCTTTTTGTGGGAGGAATGCCCGAGGCAGTAGAGGAATTCGGCAAAAATCATAACACAGAGCTTGTGCGGATCATACAGCAAACCATCCTTGAGTCTTATCATAACGATATGGGCAAATATAACAAGCAGACCGAGATCCCCAAAACCCGCATCGTTTACAAAAGCATCAGCACACAGCTTGCCAAGGAAAACAAAAAATTTCAATATAAAAACGTCAAATCAGGTGGCAGAGCATCTGAATTTGAGGGTGCTATCGAATGGTTGTGTCTTTCGGGTATCGCAAGTCAGCTCCACCGTATAGAGCAGATCATGCTTCCCATGAATGCCTACCGTTCTCTTTCGGATTTCAAATTCTATATGAACGATGTTGGCCTTTGCGGGGCAAGTCAGGATATTCACTACGAGGATATTCTCGGTGAAAATCCCTTGCTTGATAATTTCAAAGGCGGACTTACCGAAAACTATGTATTCAACCAGCTTTCCGCACACCGATTTAATCTCTACTATTGGACGTCGGGTAGCCAAGCCGAGGTCGATTTTATCACACGCATCGGGAATGAGATCATTCCGATCGAAGTGAAAGCAAAGATAAATAACCGCGCGAGAAGTCTTGGAATTTACGTTGAAAAGTATCATCCTCAATATGCCATACGTATCTCACAAAAGAATTTCGGTTTTGAAAACGGAATAAGATCCATACCGCTTTACGCTACGTTTTGCATTTCATAATTCAGATGTCCAAACAAAGCAAAACATTTGATTTTCCTTCCCCCACAAAGCAAATCCCCCATCTGTTTGAAAGAGTAAGAACGGCGACGCCATCAGGCTCGCTCAGGACAGCATGAACTCAAAGAACTTCTACACGACGAACCTGAGCTTTGACAGATAAAGCGCAAAAGGCGCCACCCCAAGCGAAAAATCGCTTGGGGTGGCGCCTTTTATCCGTTTTGCTTGAAAAGCTTACGACGGCTTATAAGCGCGTCAGATCCTTTTCCTTCTGTCAATGAAGAACCAGATCACGAAGCTGCCGCATCCGACGAATGCTATGCCGGAAATAATACAAACAATGATCATAAAGCTTTGAAGCTGACTGTCCTTGCTCTCAAGCTCGCTCCTCAGACTGTCAAGATCGCTTGCCATCTCTTCGAGAGCGGACTGCAATGCCGCATTCGCTTCTCCGATCTTCTCTTCAAGCTCGGCTTTGCTCTCCGCGTCTGCCGCTTCAAGTGCCGTCTTGGCATCCTCAAGAGCCTTATTCAGGGCTTCAAGCTCGGCTGTGGTATCCTGCTTTCCTGCCTCGATTGCTTCTTCAAGCTCAGCGATTGCCTGCTCAAGCTCTGCCTTGACGTCCTCAAGATTCTTGGCGAGCGCGTCGATTGCCTCCTGCAGGGTTGCCTCTGCGCTTGCGATCTTCTCTTCAAGCTCGGCTTTGCTCTCCGCGTCTGCCGCTTCAAGTGCCGTCTTGGCATCCTCAAGAGCCTTATTCAGGGCTTCAAGCTCGGCTGTGGTATCCTGCTTTCCTGCTTCGATTGCTTCTTCAAGCTCGGTGATCGCCTGCTCAAGCTCTGCCTTGACGTCCACAAGATTCTTGGCGAGCGCGTCGATCGCCTCCTGCAGGGTTGCCTCTGCGCTTGCGATCGCAGCTTCAAGCTCGGCTTTGCTTTCCGCGTCCGCTTCTTCAAGTGCCGCCTTGGCATCCTCAAGAGCCTTATTCAGGGCTTCAAGCTCGGCTGTGGTATCCTGCTTGCCTGCCTCGATTGCTTCTTCAAGCTCGGTGATCGCCTGCTCAAGCTCTGCCTTGACGTCCTCAAGATTCTTGGCAAGCGCGTCGATTGCCGCCTGCAGGGTTGCCTCGGCGCTTGCAATCGCAGCTTCAAGCTCGGCTTTGTTTTCTGCGTCTGCTTCTTCAAGTGCCGCCTTTGCCGCGTTCAGCGCGCTATTCAACGCTGTGATCTTCGCTTCAAGCTGAAGGTCTCCGTTTCTGATCGCCGCCTCAAGCTCTGCCCGTGCGCCGTCAAGGTTGACCTCGCCGCAAGCACACTTGTAATCGGTAAAGCTGTGGCTCACCGTCAGCTTGTAGCTGGCCTCAGCCGCAAGATAATACTTAGTCTCTGCCGCGCGGAGGGTTATCGTAACCTCGCCTGCGCGATGCACGGTGATCTCGCCCGTAGCGGGGTCGACCTCGGCTATCGCAGGATTACTGCTTGAGAAGGTAACTGTGCCGCTGGCACTGACCTCGCGGGCATCCAACACTTCTCCGCAAACCGCCTGTCTGTCGGAAAGGTCGGTGGTGACCGTCTGCTCTTGCTTGATGATCTCGTTGACCGTCAGCACGTAATAGGTGCTGGTCTGCTGATATTCGCCGATGGCGTCTGCCACTGCGGTAATATTTGCCGTGCCACGTCCCACGATGGTAACGGTTCCGTTAGCGTCAACCGTAGCAACGCTCTCGTCGGAGCTGTAATAATTGATCACGCTACCCTCTGCCGCGCCCTGCACCGCAAGGGTAAAGCTTTCGTCACCCTCATATTTGCTGACCGCGCCGGATTCAAAGTAGATATTCTGGAAGGAAAGCGCCTTCTGTCCGCCGATGATGGCGCCTGCGTCAAGCGAATCCATCGATACGCGAACCATACCGTGCGAATCGGCGGTAATGCCGGACAATACGCCGTCATAGCTGATCATAGCATTTCCCGCAAGGTTTTCGATCTCCCATACGGCGCGGTTTGCCATATAGCTGCTCGGGTCAACGGTGATCAGCTTGCCACCTGCCATCAGACCGAAGGTAAGCTGCTTGCCGTTGTGCGTCTGCGACAGCTGAGTCACTACCTCTCCGTCGCAGAGGATCACGGCATAAAGGCCGTCCTCGCCCACAAGGCTGTTCATCAGCTGAAGGCTGATCGTGCGGCTTTCGTTGCCAAGGAAATTCTTTGCCTTGACCGTAATATCCGCATAAGCGGTGGAGGTGTCAGCGTCAAGCTCTGCTACGAAGTTGCCGTCCGCGTCCGCGGTGACGGTAGTAGCGGTACCGTTTACTGTAACGGTGACGTCTACACCGGGATCGGTGATACCGCTGACGGTGATCTTATCCTCAAAGAAGCTTCCGTTCTCGGGAGAGGAGAGCATCAGCTTGGGTGCCGTAGCACGAACGGTGAAGGTGTAGAGCAACTCAAAGCCGTCGCCCTGAGCGTCCTCGCCGCGAATGACGATCTTGTGTCCGCCCTCGCTGAGGTCTGTCAGAGAGATGCTTGTGCCGTTAAATTCCGTCCAATCGTCCTCGCTTGAATTGAGGTCGCCACCGTCGTCCAGCATATATTTGAGATTTTTCAGCGTCTCGTCGCTTGTGAGGCTCAGAGTCACATCTGCCGTACCAACGTAATCTGTACCGCCAAGGGTCACCTTGTCAACAGCCGTTACGCTGACCTCGGGCTTGACCGCCTCAGCCATCAATATCTCCTCGGTAAAGCGCTCCTCGCTTGCGAGATAAAGGTCTTCCTCTACATCCTTGCAGCTGCGGACGCCAACCACGTAGGTCTTGCCCGCCACAAGTCCGTAGGTAACGGTCTCGTCCTCAAGCATGGGAGAAGCCGCGCCCTCCTCGGTGTAGCCCTCGATGGTGGTGGTGTACTGACCGCCAAGGGTCAGATTTGTCTGCGCCTTGTCTACAAGCAGATCCTTGTAGATAGTGGGGATCATATTGCCCTCCCCGTCAACCTCGTAAACGGTTACGAGATAGCCGTCAAGCTCGCCCGCGGGGGCAGTGAGGGAGAGATCAAGGGTGTAGTCGC
>JAFTRQ010000103.1 GCA_017462125.1 Clostridia bacterium
GGAAGCCATCAAATACATTACGGGTGTCGGTGAATTGCTCACAGGCTCACTTTTGACCTTTGATGCCATCAAGATGAATTTTCACAAGATTAAGCTACCGAAGGTCGGCGACGGTTGTGCGGTGTGCGGATCACATCCGACGATTACAAAGCTTATCGACTATGAGCAGGCTGAATGTGACGGTGTGTAAGGGGTACGTCGGCTATGATCAGAATATCAAAAGAGGATTATCAAAAAATCGTCGATCATGCACTCTCGGAACTGCCGAATGAAGCCTGCGGCTTGATTGCGGGAAGAATTGACGGTGAAGATAAGCGAATTGAGAAGGTGTATCTGCTCACAAATACAGATCAGTCGAACGAGCATTTTTCGCTTGATCCAAAGGAACAGCTTGCCGCTATCAAGGATATGAGAGCGAGCGGCTACCTTCCTCTCGGCAATTGGCATTCCCATCCCGAAACGCCGTCAAGACCCTCGGAGGAGGACAAACGGCTTGCCTATGACAAAAACGCAAGCTATTTGATCCTTTCCCTTATGGATCGCGAAGCTCCCGTGATGAATTCGTTTCATATTGAGGGGACGGATGCAACCAAAGAAGAGCTGATCGTTGAGTGACGGTGGCAAAATGAGAGATCTACTTATTATAGGAAGCGGTCCTGCCGGAATGTCCGCTTCTGTTTATGCGAAAAGAGCAAATTTGGATGTTTTGGTTGCGGAGAAAGAGTATCTCGGCACCGGACAGATCGCGGAGAGTACACAGATTGATAATTATATCGGACTTGTCGGAAAAAGCGGCTACGAGCTTGGCGAAATTTTCCGTCAGGATGCTGAGGGGCTCGGAGTAGAGTTTTACGAGGGTACAGCAATCAAAATCGAGCGCGGTGACGGTTATTGGATCACGAGGTTTGATAACGGAGAAGCAGTCGAATCGAAAACAATCGTTTATGCTGCGGGTGCTGCGCACAGAAAATTGGGTGTGCCCGGCGAAGAGAATTTTATCGGGAATGGCGTTTCATTTTGCGCCTATTGCGACGGCTCTTTGTATCAGGATAAAACGGTTGCGGTTGTCGGCGGCGGGGACACGGCGCTGGACGATGCATTATATTTATCCGATATTGCAAAGAAGGTATATCTTATCCACCGAAGAGACGAGTTCAGAGCTTCGGAGAATCGTGTCCTCAAGGTAAAAGCCAAAGCGAATATTGATCTGATCTTATCGGCAACGGTTTCGGAAATCATCGGAAATGACAGGGTGACAGCGGTTTTGCTCGGCAACGGAAACAGACTTGCGGTTGACGGTGTTTTTGTTGCGGTGGGTATGGTTCCCGAGTCGCATCTTTTGAAGGACATCGCTCGGATCGATGAGAATGGCTACGTTGTTTCGGACGAAACCGGCGAAACAACAGCTCCCAGCTTGTTTGTGGCGGGAGACGTGAGAACGAAAAAGCTGCGTCAGGTCGTGACCGCAGTATCGGACGGAGCGAATGCCGCTATATCGGCGGTGGAATATTTGAAAAGTAAGTAAAGCGGTGTAAAGTGAGGTAGGTAAGATGAGCATACATGAAACCGAAGAGCTTGAGGTGAAGAACATTTCGGCAGAGGAGTTTGCCAAATTGGATTATTCGAGGGTCACGCTTCTTGATCTGAGAGAAGAAGCCGAGGTATTGGTCGCGGGTATTGACGGTGCGATCAATATTCCTTTTTCCCAGACAGCGCGGCGACTTGACGAGGTTCCAAAGAATCTTCCCGTATATGTATTTTGTCGCACGGGGGATTGGAGCGAGGAAGTAGCCGAAATTCTTACTGACAGAGGATATGATGTCTACAATCTTGTCGGCGGATTTAAGGCTTATAAGGAATATCTTGCCAGCGCAAAGCCTACCCAAATTGATGCAAAGGGGCTTAAGTGTC
The DNA here is from genome assembly GCA_017462125.1 of Clostridia bacterium. The sequence continues at coordinate 1,912 of JAFTRQ010000103.1, forward strand.
CCGGACCTATCGTAAAGGTAGCGGATACCGTCAAGAGCCTTGCAGACGGTCAAAAGGTCGTTGTGGAAGCGACCGAGGATGCTTTTGCCTCCGATATTGCCGTGTGGTGCCAAAGAACAGGCAACCATCTTGAAAAGCTGGAAGTTGATTCCGGCGTGATCACAGCCGTCATCGAAAAAAGAACGAAGCCTGCTGAAAACGTAACCGCATTACCGGACGGCAAGACCTTTGTCGTATTCAGCGGGGATCTCGATAAAACGATTGCCGCTTTTATTATGGCAAACGGTGCTGCCGCTATGGGCAGGGAAGTCACTATTTTCTTTACCTTCTGGGGACTCAATATTTTGAGAAAACCCAAAAAGGTAAAGGTAAAAAAGACATTCATTGAAAAAATGTTCGGCTTTATGATGCCCAGGGGCACGAAAAAGCTCGGTCTTTCCCGAATGAATATGGGAGGAGTAGGCGCGAAGATGATTCGTGCTGTTATGAAGAACAAGGGCGTGTCCTCTTTGGAGGAA
>JAFTRQ010000104.1 GCA_017462125.1 Clostridia bacterium
ACTTTTGAATGCGTACATTGCGACAATGAAAAATGCCGCAAACACCTTACTGTCAGGCGTGTAATTCAAAATATCCTCAACCGAAAAGCTCTTTCCGCCGAACAGATAGATGAGCATAAAGATCGCGCAGACAGCAAGCGGGACGAAGCGCACCACACCGAGAAGAAAAGATTTAAGTTTGTTTTTCATTTGACATCCTTACTGCAAAAAGACCGCCTTGTAGGAAAGCGGTCATTTTGCTATGAATTTTAGCTGTTTTTGCTGACCTTTCTTTGAATCAGCTTGACGAGCTCAACAACGGGGATCACAACGAGACCGAGAGCGATTGCAATCAGATATTCGCCGATGCCTACGCTTGCAAAGCCGAATGCATTCGCAAGGAACGGAATCTCGCATACGAGGGTGGTTGCAATGAGAGAACCAATGCCCGCAAACCACAAGGTCTTGTTCTGAGAACCGAGCGTGAACATACTGCCGCGTTGAGAACGCATATTGAAGCTGTGGAAAATCTCTGCCATTGACATCGTCAGAAACGCCATGGTCATGCCGTGCGCGCTGTTCGTGATCTCCCAATTGCCGGTTTCCATAAAGTGACCGATAAAATAAGAGGTTATGGTAAGAATGGTAACGAGAACGCCTTGATATGCGATATCAACGCCCATGCCGCCCGAGAAGATACCCGCTTTCGCGTCTCTCGGCTTACGCTTCATAATGTTGGGCTCTGCTTTTTCCATACCAAGCGCAAGTGCCGGGAAGCAGTCGGTTACAAGGTTGATCCACAACAGATGCACGGGCTTGAGTATGGTAAAGCCCATCAGCGTTGCCGTAAAGATCGACAGTACTTCGCTCATATTCGAGCCGAGAAGGAACTGAATTGCCTTGCGGATATTATCGTAAATACGGCGACCTTCCTCAACCGCGCCAACGATGGTCGCAAAGTTGTCGTCGGTCAACACCATATCGGCAACGTTCTTGGTAACGTCCGTACCCGTGATACCCATACCGACACCGATATCTGCGCTCTTGATAGAGGGTGCGTCGTTGACACCGTCACCGGTCATAGCGGTAACGTATCCCGCCTTGCGCCAAGCGTTGACAATACGTGTCTTATGCTCAGGCTGAACTCGTGCATATACGCTGATATCTCTGAATTTTACCTCAAATTGATCGTCACTCATTCCGTCGAGCTGCGCACCCGTGATGGCATATGTGCCTTCGGTAATGATGCCAAGCTCTTTAGCGATAGCAACTGCCGTATCGATATGGTCACCCGTGATCATGATCGGACGGATGCCCGCATTTCTGCACTCCACGATAGCATCTTTGACTTCTGGACGAACGGGGTCGATCATACCGCAAAGTCCCATAAAGCAAAGCTCGGTTTCAAGGTGCTCGGCTTCGTAGTTGTCGGGTTCTGTGCTCCAAACTCTTGTAGCACAAGCAAGGACACGGAGTGCTTTGTCTGCCATGGATTTGTTCGCATTGAGGATGGCGTTTTTATATTCCTCAGTCATTGGAACGGGTTTTCCGTCCTTGAGGTAGTGGGTACATTTGCCGATGATCACGTCGGGCGCACCTTTGGTGTACTGAATATAGTTCCCGTCAACCGAATGAACGGTGGACATCATTTTTCTGCCCGAATCGAAGGGCGCCTCGCCACAGCGGGGATATTCCTTTTTCAAAGTATATTTCTTCATGCCGAGCTTATCTGCCCAAGCAACGAGAGCTGCTTCGGTAGGTTCACCCGTGATATTACCGTCGGTATCGATCTCCGCATCGCAGCACAGAGCCATTGCGGAGGCGATCTGTGTCTGTTCTTCGCCGAAATAGTCAACAACGGTCATCTTGTTTTGCGTCAGCGTACCCGTCTTGTCGGAGCAGATGATCTGTGCACAGCCAAGAGTTTCCACAGCAGTCAGGCGGCGAATGATGGCATTTCGCTTGGACATATTGGTAACGCCAATAGAAAGAACAACTGTAACAACAGCGGCAAGTCCTTCGGGAATGGCAGCAACAGCCAAAGAAACGGCGACCATAAAGGAAGGAAGAATGGTATCGTTAAAGCTGAAGTTGCCAGCACGGAGAAGCTGTACGCCAAAGACTACCACGCAGATGCCGAGAACGAGCCATGTGAGGATCTTCGAGAGCTGATTGAGCTTTCTCTGCAAGGGAGTTTCACCGTCTTCTGCCTGTTGGAGCGCACCGGCAATCTTGCCCATTTCGGTGTCCATACCCGTAGCGGTGACAATGGCAGTACCGCGTCCGTAAACCACCGTCGAGCCCATATAGAGCATATTTTTACGGTCGCCGAGGGGAACGTCCTTTTCTCCGTCCTTCAGATTGATGATATCGATAAACTTGGTAACGGGAACCGACTCACCCGTGAGCGCGGCTTCCTCTACCTTAAGACTTGCGTTTTCAAGAATTCTTGCATCTGCGGGAACGGCGTCGCCCGCTTCAAGCAGAATGATATCGCCAACAACCAAGTCCTCGCTGTGAATGACTTGTAC
>JAFTRQ010000105.1 GCA_017462125.1 Clostridia bacterium
AACCCTCTTTCCCATATGCGGCGTTTCTTTTGTAAGAGCAAATGCTTGCATTTGCGAGCCGAAGCGTAGCGTAGGCAGGTTTCATTTCCGCTGGTGGAAAGAAATGAACGTATTAAACAGTTCAATAAATCAAAATTTGAAGCAATCATTTTTATATACGCTTGCAACACGGTAGCCGTAAAGCTTTGATTAAAATCCTCACGGTTTTATAAGATAAAATGGCTACTCTATTGCCAATTTTTTGAAGGATTTTGCCTAAAAAGCTTGAGCAAAATTTTCAAAAAGACAATGCCGCGGCATTTTACTCCCCAAAAATTAAAATTTGAAAGGAATTTAACAATGCAAACATACAATCTTGATAAAATCGTCCATTACGTACTCAAAGCAATCGAAGAACGCAAGGTGGCTCCCGGCGCATACGTTCGCTGGCGAATTCAGAACAGCCAAGGCACAAGAAATATGGGCGTTACCGAATACGGCTGTGCCGACGCCGCCAATATGCTTTACACGCTTGGCTACTTCCCTCGCGACGTAGAGGAAAGAGCCGCTTTCGTGAAGGTGCTTCAGGGTATGCAGAAGCCCGACGGCCGCTTTGAGGAGGCTACCCACCACACGCTCCACACCACGGCGCACTGCATTTCCGCCCTGGAGCTTTTCGATGCCGCCCCCGCGCTCCCCTTGACTTATCATATGGAGCATTTCGGCACACCCGAGCAGGTGGTTGAGTTTCTTGAGACCCGCGATTGGTCGGGCGATCCTTGGGATCAATCCCATCAGGGCGCGGGCTTTTACGCGGCGATGGCTCTGACCTGCAATATGCCCCTTGAGTGGCACGACGCGTATTTCGATTGGCTTGCAGAGCACGTTGATCAGAAAACCGGTATTGGCCGCGAGGGCGCGCACGACGGTAAGCGCAATATGATGCATCACCTTGCGGGCTGGTTCCACTATATGTTCAATCACGTTTACGCTCACCGTCCCTTCCCCAACGCCGAAAAGACGGTGGACACCATGATCGACTATTACGACAATTCGCTGAAGAGCAACTCGGGCTTTGGAGGTGCTATCGGATTCTCCGAAATCGACTGGCTCTTCCTGCTCAATCGCGCCTCGATGCAGACGGGCCACCGCCGCGAGGAGGCAAAGGACCGTATGCGCGATTTTGCCGCAAAATACATTCCTTATCTTGAAAAGGATATTGAAAACGTATATAGCGTCAAGTTCGATGACCTACACGCTACCTTCGGTATGACCTGCGCGCTTGCAGAGCTTCAGATCGCACTTCCCGGAGAGATCAAGTCAACGAGACCCTTGAAAAACGTGATGGACAGAAGGCCTTTTATCTGATCGCAGTTTCATAACACTTTATTAAGCTTACCGCATATTATAACATCGCTATTGACGATAAAATTGAAGAAAATATACTTATGTCATACGTATACTTGATATTATCCGTGTTTACCTTCGCTTCTTCAAGCATCTTTGGAAAGATCTTTAACAGACGTAACGAAGGAAAGCGCGACAGCGGCACGTTCTATAATTTTTTCTTACTGATCAGCGTCTTTTCAGGCTGGTGTGTGTTGTATGCCATTGATTATTCCTTTGACGCAAGCGTTTTATGGTATTCCGCCCTTTTCGGTATTTGCTATACCGTAACCAATATCGGAAGTATTAATGCCTTAAAGCACGGCCCCGTGGCTCTGACCGCCTCGCTGGTTGGATTATCCTTGATATTAACTACCGTATGGGGCTTCTTCTTTTGGGACGCTGAAATATCAACTCCCGTGATCCTTGGTCTTGTGCTTGTGGTGTGTTCAATCATACTATGCTTATACTCAAAGGAAAAAGAGAAAAAAGCCATTTCCTTAAAGTGGCTATTTTACGTTTCGATCGCTTTTTTCGGGAATGCGGGATCATCTATCATTCAGCGCACGCAGCAGATCAAATACGGCGGACAGCACGGAAATATGCTGATGATGTTTGCCACAGGCTTCTCGGCGATGATGTACCTGTTCATCTATTTGCGAAGCAACAGGAGTGACAGTAAGGTTATGCTGAAAAGCTCTTGGTGGCTACCGATATTGGCGGGCGTTTTCAACATAGCGCTCAACGCTTTGGTTATGCTGATGGCACTGACCGATCTGTCACCAAGCTTCGTCTACCCCACTGTCAGCGTGGGCGGACTCGCCGTCGTAGCCGTCTTTTCCCTCTTTGTATTTAAAGAAAAAATGCACTTCAGGCAGTGGATCGGCATCGGCATCGGCGCGGTAGCGGTGGTTTTATTATCGATCTGAAAAGGACAAAAAACGGATACCCGTCTTAATGGGTATCCGTTTTTTTGTTTAATCGAAAAGGTCTTCCGTGAAATAAGCGTTCGTACAAGCTGTTTTACCCTGTTTATCGGTGACAGTTATGCGGAAGTATCTCCATTCGGGCTTCATCGAGAAAGTAGCTTCGGTAACCGTACCGCCCTCATCGTCAAGTGCTGTCTCCGCGTGTCTAACGCCGTAATTACACACGATCTTGTCCGCTTCGGAGCATTTTATGAAAACCTTTCCTTCGTCAAAGGATAATTCGTAGATCTCCGGACCTCTGGAGGCATAAACTGACCATCCTCCAGCGCTTTCGTGATGGTTCTGTAATCAAGGCTTTCCGCCTTGATCATCGTCCACGCGACTCCCGAGTCGCATCTGCGAGAGGTCACCTCATGTACGTTGTGGCTGTCATCGGCACCGATGCAATAAATCTTCTTGCCGCCCATCAGCATATCGTCATAGATACGGGGATTGTAATCGGCATAGCCTTCCGTAAGCGTGCTTCCGTTATACATTTCAAAGGCGTGCATGCCGTCATAGCCCATGTAATCGGGATAGGATTCCAAAGACCATGTCGGGTGGTTATACGTAACGAAGAAGCCCTTTTCTCTCGCCTCACGCATCATTTTACTGATCGGCTCGCTACCGTAAGCGCGAATATAATTGGGCTCGTTCTCGTCAAACTGAACCTGTGTGCGATAATTCAGTGCATTTCCGAACAGATAGCCCGCCCTATGCCAAAAGGGCTGAATCATATTTTCGGGATCAAGAGCGATAAAGCATATATGGCAGACCTTGGCATCATACATCTCATAGTGCTTGGAGGTATCGTAGAGATCGACCTCGAAGCCGTGAAGCACGATAAAATTCTCGTCGTTCAAATGATCCTGGGAGATCATTACGTTGTGATCGGTAAAGGCAACGACCGAATAGCCTTTATCTACGTATATCTTTTTGACCTCCTCGGGTGTTTTTCTTCCATCCGAAACAGTAGAATGACAATGAAGATTCGCTTTGTAAAAGTTTCCGCTTTCGTTTAATAAATACTTTTTCATACTAAACTCCATTCTGCCGCTCGCGGCGGCACCAATAGTAGATTGGAGAGGTTTTGCATTGCTCGACCCTCTGCCCTATTTTATAATACCCCCGGCCTTTTTGCAATACTTTTTTAGTTTAATATTAATTTTTATACTTTTTTTACGAAATATCATACTTTTTTAGGTGCGATTTTCTATTTGTTAACACAAAATTCCGAAACGAAGTGCTCTTGCGTGAGCCTCGGCAAGATACTTATAATTACCTTTTGACAATAAATTTTTATTTATACAAAGGCGGCAGAATGATAATTTTAGCAAAGCATTTTTAGAACATTTTATATTGACAAAAAGGTGTTAATAAAAAAACCTTGCGTTTCACCCAACAAAATGGATAGCCGAACGGGAGTTGAACCGAATTGGTTCGGCTCCCGTTCAGCTAGGCATTCTTCAAAAGGATAAGATTGCCTTTTTATAGTTAATAGCGGTTTGCCGCCCTGATGGCGTCGGGACTTCCGACGAAAACCACGTATCCACGTTTGCCAACAATCAAACGGTCTGCTCTGACTCTGTCTGTCATTTTTTCATATGCTTCCATAGCATATTCTTCGCTTTCAAAATAATAAATGTTTATGCTGTTTCCCTTAGAATCCGTTGCGTAAATTTTATTTTCAAGGCCCTCATACGAAGCGTAGATACCTTGCTTAGGGCCGGAGGTACTGACAGAATACCCCGCCTCTTCAAGACATTGTACCGCAACGTCAAAGCCCGAGGTCACCTTCAGTTCCGCACAATCCTTACAAACGTAATACTGCTCTCCACCGTATTCCTTCTTGACCATCCGAACACCGTAATTGCTTGCAGAACAATGATAGCACCGTTCCTCTTGGCAGGAGCATAAAGACGTCAATGCCATCATCAATATTAAAACAAAAATGCTGAAGCTGATAACTCTTTTCATTATTTTCCTCCTTACTGCCAGGTTTTTGTGTATATATTTTTGAATGAATTTTACCCGTTTTCCGACAAGGATTTATACTTTCCCGGCGTCATACCGACGTTCTTCTTGAAAACGCGGATGAATCCCGAGTAGTCTCCGAAGCCACAGAGCATTGCCGTTTCGGTCACGCTTTTTCCCGCCGCAAGCATCTTTTTCGCCTCGGTAATGCGCTTGGAGGTGATGTACTTTGCCACGGTGGTGCCGCAATGCTCCGAAAACAGGCGGCAGAGCTGATTGACCGAAAGATAGGATGCCTTCGCCACGTGGTCGAGGGTCATAGGCTCGCCGAAATTGCGGTTGATATAGTCCATGGCAAGCTCGACCGCGGTGTTGGAATGGGAGCGGCTGTCAACTCCCTCTCTTTCGAGGATGGCTCGGTTGATCTCGACCAGAATCTCGGTCATAATGCCGCGCTTGATCACGTCGTCGCCATACCCGCCCTCGCAGGAAAGCGTTGCAAGCCTTTGCTTCATTCGCTCGGCCTGCTCCTCGGACAAATGCACCCGATGATCGAAGCCGTGCTTATGAGGATAGAAGCACTTGGAAAGATCGGTCTTATTTGTGGAGCAGTTATGGATGAACTCGGGGCTGATCTGAAAAACGTAGCGATGAAAGCTCTTATCGGGATCGTACGTGATCTTGTGCGCCTCAAACTGATTGATGACGAACACGTCGTTGTCGTGCACGTCGTACAGCTGACCGCCGATGAGGAAGCTTTTGCCGCCCGAAATGCAGAAAAAGACCTCACAGCAATCGTGGATATGTATATTGGGATTTGGATTGCGCTCCTCGGAATAGTATATGCCGAAGCTGGTGTTGTCACAAGCGTGGGCAATGGCGAGAGAGCAGCTTTCAAATACGCATTTCATTTTTTGTCTCGCTTTCTTGGGGTTAATGTATTTGGATTTGAATTATGATTTATCGGATTGTTTTTTTATGTTCATTTTCTGCCCGCGTCGGCAGAAAACGAACCAAAAGAACGCCGCATAAGGGGGAGAGGGTCTCACGGTCCAAAACGCAGCGGAGCCGCATTTTCGCCCGTTTCAACATCCTCTCCACCCTTATGGATCCCAACTTGCGCGAAGCGCAATGTTAACACTCCTGCTGTTGGTGGATTGAAGAATGACTTGCTTAAGTGAATTTATCTCAAATTTAAAGAGGCTTTCCCTTCGGGAAAGACCGGCTTCGCCGATAAGGCAGACGGTTTTATTAAGATCACGGCTATAATTTATGCGGCGGCAGAAGGGTTTCACTTGTTCCAACTGACAAGCCCACGCTCGTGAGCGCACCCCGAAGGGGTGAGAGCTCACAGAGGGGGTGGGGGCTTGGGTGAGGGGGAGATGTTGAAAATCAAATGAAATCCGAACAATTTATTGTTTGGATTTTGTTTGATTGAGACCTCCCCATCCCCAAGCGGCGTTCTTTTCGTCCTTTTCTTTCGACGCGGAAAGAAAAGGACATATAAAACCCACTAATTTAACCTTCCAACCCCAACTAACCCAATCATCCCCCACATTATATCACACAATGGTGAGAATTGCAACATTTTAATTGAAATTTGCCTGTTTTTTTGCAAAAAAATATGTTACAATGAAAATGAGATAATAGTAATTACTATATATCGTAAATATTATTACAGGAGGTATATAAATGCTGACTTTCAGAATCACCGACGCGGGCGGACAGCTGCTTTTCGAGCGCACGGGTATGACGATCGCCGAAACCTATTGCGGCAAGCTGGAAGCGGGCTACAAGCTCTCGGTCTCTCTGCAGAACTGCGAGTTTATCGCCGTCAAGCTTGACCCCACGCTTGAGGAAAGCATCATCTGGGTACCGAACAAGTCGTTTGAGTTCATCATTCCCGAGAAAAAGGTCAGAGCCGCATGCTATGCCAAGGAAGCCTTTGAGGGCGACAGCCACCCGATCTCGGTTCGTGAGCCCGACGACGAGGAGATCTATGCATACAGACAGATCTCGCTCAATTCCCACGACCTGCGCGGCAAAAGAAAGACTTACCCCCACGCGTCGGCAAACTTCGTCACCCGTGACGAGGCCTGCTTCTTTGAGAGAAACGCCATCGACGGCGTGATCAACAATCAAGGACACGGCGGCTTCCCCTATCATTCATGGGCGGGCGGCGCGCGTGAGGACATTGAATGGACGCTCGATTTCGGGCGCGACGTGGAGGTTGACAAGCTGGTATTTTTCCTGCGCGCCGATTTCGCGCACGACCCCATAACCGGTATTCCCCACGACTCTTATTGGAAGAACATCGACATCGAGTTCTCCGACGGTGAGGTGATCCACGGTGAATTTACCATGGACAACACCGATCTCAACCCCGCTAATTCGACGGGCATCGCAATCGAATTCGAGAAAAAGGTGACTCGTACTATTCACTTATTCAATTTCAGACAGGTTACCGAGGTGCTTTCCTTTGCGGCGCTGACGCAATTTCAGGCATTCGGAACGTATATTAAGGAGGATTTAAGTAAAATGGAAGTAAGACAGGCATCGAACGCAAAAGACGTTAAGCACTACACAACAGAGAGACTTCGCGAGGAGTTCCACATCGCAAACCTTTTCACAAAGGATAACATCAGAATGGTTTACAGCCATATCGACAGAATCATCACCGCGGGTCTTATGCCCGTTCGTCAGACCCTCAAGCTTGAGGCAGGCAAGGAGCTTGCTGCGGAGTATTTCCTTGAGAGACGTGAGATGGGTTGTATCAACGTTGGCGGTAAGGGTATCATCACCGTTGACGGTGTTGAATACGAAATGAACCCCAGAGACGGTATTTACATCGGTATGGGCAGCAAGGACATCACCTTCAAGAGCTGTGACGAAAATCAGCCCGCAAAGTTCTACGTAAGCTCCTGCCCCGCTCACACCACATATCCGATTGTGAAGATCGACATCGAGAAGGCTGCTAAGCGTCCTCTCGGTACCGTTGAGGATTGCAACAAGAGAGTCATCAATCAGTACATCCATCCCGCAGTGCTCAAGACCTGCCAGCTCTCTATGGGTCTGACTCAGCTCGATCCCGGCTCCAACTGGAACACCATGCCCAGCCACACCCACGACAGACGTATGGAGGTTTACTTCTACTTCGATATGGGTGAGAACGATGTTGTATTCCATATGATGGGTGAGCCCACCGAGACAAGACACATCATTATGCACAACGAAGAGGCTGTTATTTCTCCCTCTTGGTCGATCCACTCCGGTGTCGGTACAAAGAACTATTCCTTCATCTGGGCTATGTGCGGCGAGAATCAGGATTTCGACGACATGGATCACATCCAGACCAAGGATCTGCTTTGATCGCTAAAGCGACAGTTATGAAAAGAACAGCTGCTCTGCTCCTCGCCCTCCTGATGGCTCTTCCGCTTTTCGCCTGCGAGAATGCCCCCGGGGAGGATGAGGACACGGGCACGGAACCCGTTTCCGTCGAGACAGACACAGAGACAAGAGAGGATACGGAATCGGATTCGGTGACCGAAACAGAAAGCGAAACAGAGGAGGAAACGGTCATTATGCTTGAAGCCCTCAGCGACGTAAGAGCCTTCCTCGAGAGCATCACCATCTTTCAGCTTGGCTCCTCTTATGCCGTTGTAAACGGTGAGAGATTGGATATGGGAGCGGCGGCGATCTTTGACGAAAACGCGCTCTTCCCTGCCGATTTTGTAGAGGAAAGAGGGCTTGGCGTGATCGCCGAGGAGGATATCGTCGAAAAGGACGGCATTCGCTATACAAAGCTGAACGCATTTCGCAATGCGGGAAAGAACGTAAAAATTCTCGTTGGCGACAAGGTTATCGTCTCCGACTCTAATTATGAAGTCGCAGAGGATATTATGGACGAATACGCGCGCAGGCTGGACAATATGTACGCTGTTGGCGCCGTCTACAGCGCGGCTATGACAGGAAGCCGTCCCGTTCTCTTTGAGACCGATGAGATGCTTGCAGAGGCGAAGGCCAAGGCAGAAGCCAAGGTCGAGCCCTGGTACAGCGAATGGAAGAAGATCGAGTCGCGCGCAAACAACGCGCTGCTTCTCGCTCCGAACCCCAACACAGGCAAGAGCGCGACGCAGTACCGTCTTGCCGCCTGCAAGGATTTCATCAACGCAAGATATCTTGCGCTTGCGTATCTTTACACCGAGGACGCAAAATATCTTGACGGCGCGGTCAAGTACCTTATGACATACGCCGAGCCGATGCTTGGTACGGACGAGTATCTCGACTACAGCGCGGCAACCACCGACGGACAGGCTGACATTGGCCTCAACATTGCCGCTCCCCTTCCCGCCGCCTGCGACGTTTACTCTTTGATCTACGCTGACGTCAGTGAGGACGATAAAGCCGTGATCGAAGCTTGGATCCGCGCCGAGGCAGATCTTTGCGTTAAGGGGCACAAGTATTGGATCGACAAGAATTATTACGGCGAGCAATACGGCAACAACCATCTCTCCTCACACCTGATGGGCATTATTGCGGCGGCATACGTGCTGGAGGACAGCGAGCTTCTTGCCTATGCGACCAACGACAAAAAGAACAAGGCCGATCTCTGCGAGATGGTCACAAAGGCCATTCTCGTGGAGGGCGACAAGGTCTACGGGGCAGATACCGACTCGGATTACGTTGACGGTGAGATCTACGACCGCTATCGCTCGATCCAGAGCAACGGCTTCGGCTACGCGATGTATCACTTGAAGTTTATGACACACGCGGGCATTATGCTCTACCACAACGGTGTGGATATTTTCAGCTATATCGGTGAGAACGGCGAGAATCTGCTTCTTCCCTTCCACACCTACGCCGACTATCTGATCCAAAACGATATCACGTTGGGCTCGGGACATTACTCGAACGATAAAAGCCTGAACCGCGAAGACGCCTACAGCACCTACTCCATAGCCTACTACGTTTACAAGGACGCGCGGATCGGTGAGGTGCTTGACGCATTCGTCGAGCAGAGGGTTCAATGCAATGAGATCGAGGTTTTGGGCATTTCCACTCCTTATCTCTACGCGAAACAGGATTAAAACACGATTATCAGAAAGGAATTTATAAAAATGGCTAACAATATGTTTTCTCTCGAGGGCAAGATCGCTCTCGTAACAGGCGCATCCTACGGTATCGGCTTTGCGATTGCAAAGGCACTTCACGAGGCGGGCGCAAGGATCGTTTTCAACGATCTGAAGCAGGAATTCGTTGACAAGGGTCTTGCCGCATACGCTGAGGCAGGCATTCCCGCAAAGGGCTACGTTTGCGACGTTACCGATGAGGACGCGGTAAACGCAATGGTTGCCGACATTGAGGCAACCGTCGGTGTTATCGACATTCTCGTTAACAACGCAGGCATTATCAAGAGAATCCCCATGACCGAGATGAGCGCGGCAGAGTTCCGTCAGGTTATCGACGTTGACCTTAACGCTCCCTTCATCTGCGCGAAGGCTGTTATCCCCTCTATGATCAAGAAGGGTCACGGTAAGATCATCAACATCTGCTCGATGATGAGTGAGCTTGGCCGTGAGACCGTTTCGGCATACGCGGCTGCAAAGGGCGGTCTCAAGATGCTGACCAAGAACATCGCGTCCGAGTACGGCGAATACAACATTCAGTGCAACGGTATCGGCCCCGGCTACATTGCAACTCCTCAGACTGCTCCTCTCCGTGAGACTCAGCCCGACGGAAGCCGTCATCCCTTCGACAGCTTCATCATCGCGAAGACTCCCGCGGCTCGTTGGGGCGACCCCGAGGATCTTGCAGGTCCTGCGGTATTCCTCGCGTCCGAGGCTTCCGACTTCGTAAACGGTCATATCCTTTACGTTGACGGCGGTATTCTCGCTTATATCGGTAAGCAGCCTAAGTAATATTTCAACCGCGGTTGAAATATTACAGTGATATGTTTTGCCGGTGGCAAAACATGATATTTCGCTCCGCGAAGTGATATTTTTGCTCCGCAAAAGTGATATGCTTCGCAGAGCGAAGCGTTAAGGTTGAAATTCGCATACGAATTTCATTGAATATATTCGGAGGACAAGATATATGTTTTACGAGGATTATATTAAACAGAACAAGGAATGGATCGATTCTGTTTTTGCAAAGCTTGACGCAAAGCTTTCAAAAACCGCGGTAAAGAGCCGCGATAAGATCCCCTACACCGTTGACAAGAACGGCGTTCACGACGACAGGAGCAAGGATCCCCACTGCTGGATCAACGGCTTCTGGGGCGGCCTGATGTGGATGATGTACGAGCACACGAAAAACGAGGACTACAAGCTTACAGCGCTCCGCAGTGAGGAGCTGCAGGACGCGGCATTCAACAGAGTTGAGGGTCTGCACCACGACGTTGGCTTTATGTGGCATCTGCTTTCGGGTGCCAACTACCGCTTGACAGGTGACAAGGCGGCGAGAAACCGCAATATGCTCTGCGCTATGACGCTTGCATCCCGCTTCAAGCTGAACGGCAACTACATCCGCGCATGGAACGATGAAAACAGCGATGGCAAGAACAGCAACGACGGTTGGTCGATCGTTGACTGTATGATGAACCTTCCCATTCTCTATTGGGCAAGCGAAGAGATCGGCGACGACCGCTTCAAGCAGATCGCTATGGCACACGCCGACACGGCTATGACGCACCACGTTCGTCCCGACGGCTCGGTGAACCACATCGTGGCGCACGATCTTGAGACGGGTGAGATGATCAAGGTTTACGGCGGTCAGGGCTTCTCCTCCACCTCCTGCTGGACAAGAGGCGAGGCTTGGGCGCTCTACGGCTATATTCTTTCCTACATTCACACGGGTGAGGAGAGATATCTCGACACCGCGAAGAAGGTTGCGCACTACACCATCGCGGCACTTGCGGCAACCGATTTCGTTCCCCCCATCGACTTCCGTTCCCCCGAGGAGCCCGTTTATTACGACTCCACCGCGGGCGCGATCATGGCTTGCGGACTGATCGAGATCGCAAAGGCAGTTCCCGAGCACGAAAAGAAGACCTACATCACCGCCGCTGTCAAGATCCTGAAGGCTCTTGAGGAAAAGTTCTGCGACTTCAGCGATGAAAAGGATTCTGTCCTTATGATGGGCTCCGAGGCTTACTACGGCGGACAGCACAAGGCGATCATTTACGGCGACTACTTCTTTACCGAGGCCATTCTGAAGCTTCGCGGCTCGGAATTCCTTCCTTGGTAAATTCACACCCCGATTGGAGAAATAACTATGCATTACGACGAAATAATTGCTCAAAATCAGGCTTGGATAGACGAGACCTGGGCAAAGATCGAGAAAAAGGCATCTGCGGCGGCTGTTAAGAGCCGCAACAAGATCCCATACTCCACAGATGCCGAAGGCAACCATACCGACGTGTCGAAAAATCCTCATATGTGGACAAACGGCTTCTGGGGCGCTTATATGTGGTTGATGTACGAGGCAACAAAGAACGAGGACTTCGCAATCACCGCAAAGAAGTGCGAGGAGGTTATGGACGCCTGCTTCAACGATATGGATCAGCTTCACCACGACGTTGGCTTTATGTGGCACATTATGTGCGGCGCGAGATACGCTCTGACAGGCGACAAGGCGGCGAGAAACAAGGATCTGCTCTGCGCGATGACGCTTGCATCCCGCTTCAAGCTGAACGGCGGCTACATCCGCGCTTGGAACGGCACCTGGAAGGGTGAGGACAACGACGGCTGGACGATCATCGACTGCCTTATGAACCTTCCCCTTCTCTTCTGGGCAAGCCGCGAGGTTGGCGACGATCGCTTTGCGCAGATCGCGCTCTCTCACCTTGAAATGGCGGCAGAGCATCACATCCGTCAGGACGGAAGCGTGAATCACATTGTATTCCACGACGTGGAGACCGGCGAGATGACAGGAACACATCGCGGTCAGGGCTATGCCATAGGCTCCACCTGGTCTCGCGGCGCATCCTGGGCGGTTTACGGCTTTGCTCTTGCGTATGCCCACACAAAGAACGAAAAATATCTCAATCTTGCCAAGAGAGTTGCCAACGACTTCATTGCCAATCTTTCGGTTGAGGGTTGGTTGCCTCTCGTTGACTTCCGCGCGCCTGCAGAGCCTGTGCAGTACGACTCTACCGCCGGTGCTATCGCATCCTGCGGCTTCCTTGAGATCGCAAAGCACTGCCCCGAGCACGAAAAGAAGCTTTATCTGAAGGCGGCGCTGAACACGCTTCAGGCTATGGATGAAAAATTCTGCCGTTGGGGCGACAATATTGATGCCTTCCTTGATTGCGGTAAGGAGGAGTATCACTTTGGACAGAGTCATCCTATTATTTACGGTGATTTCTTCTACGCGGAAGCGATTTTGAAGCTGAAGGGCTCGGAGTTTAGTCCTTGGAAGATTTGATGAATTTTGATTTGTCGGTGGTTTGAGCGACATTCCAAATCGTAGGGCGGGGGCTTGCTCCCGCCGCTGCGTTGATTCAATTCGTTCATTACGGCGGGAGCAAGCCCCCGCCCTACGAGGTTTATCTCACCCATAAATCGCAATTTATCTTAATCAACTCGCATTAAATTTATGAGGAAACCAATTATGTCAAACAACTTTTTTAAATCCGCTCTCCCGATTTGGATCGAGGGCAGAGAGAAGGAAATGAACGTCAGCGTTAAGCTGACATACGACGCAAAGGATCTCAAGGGCGCCAAAATGACCCTGACGGGCGCGGCGTTCTATCAGATCTTCATCGGAGACAAGCTGATCCATTTCGGTCCTGCCAAAAAGGGTCTTGGCTACACGGGTGTTGACTCCGTTCCCCTTCCCGATCTTGCTGACGGTGTGATCTCCGTCATCGTTGCGGGATATTACTGCAAGTGCTACAACGGCGTGCTGATCCCCTCCTTTATTCAGGCGGAGATCGAGGATGCTCACGGAGAGATCCTTGCCGCTACGGGAATTGCCGGCTTCAAGTGCGTTGAATATACCGCAAAGCTGCAGAAGGTGATGCGTTACTCCTTCCAGAGACAGTTCTCCGAGTGCTACGACTACAGCCTTGCCGACAAGGAGGCAAAATTCGTCGTTTGCGATCCCTGCCTTACCTACATCCCCCGCGGAGTCGATCTTCTTGATCTTGACGAAAAGCCCGCTGCATTTCTGAAGGCGGGCGCTTACGTGCTCGGCGAAACACTCAAGTGTCCTCTGCGTATGTATCAGAGCGCAGACAACGTATACGGCAGAAGCCAATTCACCGCCGATCAGATCGAATCCTCGCCCTTTGCCGAATATCTCAGAATGGTTCCCGACTATGATGCCGACGTCAAGCGCGGCGGAGCCGGCACGGTGGAGCATTGGGATCTTGGCAAGATTGAGACGGGATTCTTGACGCTTCACGTAAACGCAAAGCAGGACAGCCGCATCATCGCGGTATTTGCCGAGCAGAAGGAAGCTGACGGCAGACCCAATCCCATTCCCGTCGACTGCACCAACTGCGTTGAATGGAGACTTCCCGCGGGCAATTACGAGCTTATCAGCCTTGAGCCCTACACGGTAATGGGGGTTGAGGTGATGATCACCGACGGTGACGTTGCGATCGACTACGTGGGCGTTACCGAGTGCGCATACTCTGCGCGCAAGATCAAGCCTTACGCGGCAAAGGATCCCGAGCTTGCGCTGGTTTATCAGGCGGCTGTGGACACCTTCCGCCACAACGCGGTGGACATCTATATGGACTGTCCTTCAAGAGAGCGCGCGGGCTGGCTCTGCGACAGCTATTATACGTCGCAGACCGAATTTGATTTTACGGGCAAGACTCTCGTTGAGGACGAATTTCTCAACAACTACCGCACCTCGGGAGGAATCCGCGAGGGACTCAACGGTATGCTCGATATGTGCTATCCCTCCACAGGCGACAACCACATTCCTCAATGGGCGATGTGGTACGTGCTGGAGCTGAACGATTACTTTACCAAGCGCGGTCGCGGCGACCGAAAGGACAGCTTCAAGGATCAGCTTTATGCTCTGCTTGGCTATTTCAAGGGCTTTGAAAACGAATTCGGTCTTCTTGAAAAGCTGACAGGCTGGAACTTCGTTGAATGGTCCAAGCTCAATTCCCGCGTTCACGACGTCAACTGGGCGACCAATATGCTCTATGCCGAGACCGTTGAGATCATCGGTAAGCTGTACGACGATGCGGCGCTGATCGAAAAGGCGGCTGCGCTTCGCAAGACCGTCAACTCTATGGCTTGGAACGGCAAGATGTATATGGACAGAGCGATCCGTCAGGAGGACGGATCGCTGAAGAACACCGACGAGCTTTCAGAGACCACGCAGTATTACGCGTTCCGCTTCGGTCTTGCCGACATCAACGAGGAAAGATGCGCTTATCTGAAGGACATGATCTTCAACGTATTCGGCAAGGATATTATGGCTGAAAAATGCCCCGAGATCGAGCCCTCCAACGCGCTCCCCGGCTTCTATATCCGCACCGAGCTGATGCTCAAGTGGAAGATGTACCCCGAGCTTGTGGAATACATCAAGCACTTCTTCCTTCCCATGGCCGAGGGCACGGGCACGCTTTGGGAGCACAAGAACAAGGCGGCAAGCTGTGACCACGGCTTTGCGTCCTACATCGGTGTTGTGATCAAGATCATCGAAGAAAATACTTAAAGGCGGTACTCCTTATGCAAAACGACAACTTTTTCAAAAAGGCGCTCCCGATCTGGATCGACGGCAGAGACAGAGAATGGAACGTGACCGTCGAGCTCTCCTACTCGGCAAAGGATTTGAAGGGTGCGACCCTCACGCTGGCAGGCGCTACCTTTTATCAGGTATATCTTGACGAAAAGCTTCTCCATTTCGGCCCCGCAAAGAAGGCTATCGGCTATGCGGGTGTTGACACGCTTCCCTTGCCCGACGTTGACGAGGGTACGCTTTATATCCGCGTTGCGGGCTATTACTGCAAGTGCTACAACGGCGTTGTAACTTCCTCCTTCGTGCAGGCGGAGATCGAGCAGAACGGCGAGATCCTTGCCGCAACAAGCAAGGGCGGCTTTGCTTGCCGACTCTACACTCCCAAGCTGCACAAGGTTATGAACTACTCCCACCAAAGACAGTTCTCGGAGTGCTACAATTTAGGCCGCACCCCGATCAAAACAACCTTCACCGTCGTTGACCCCCAGGTCACGCTGATTCCCCGTAACGTTGATCTGCCCGATCTCGATGCAAAGCCCGCCACCTTCGCGGCAGCTGCGCCCTTCGTTATGCAGGAGGCGCTGAAGCATCCTCTCCGCGGCTATCAGACAGGCCCCGATTGCGAATACAAATCAAGTCAGTACCCCTTCGACGAGCTTGAATCCAAGCCCTTCGTTGAGTATCTGCAAATGGTTCCCGACTATTCGGCAGAATGTGCACGCGGAGCTGCGGGCACATTGGAAAATTGGGATCTTGGCAAGATCGAGACAGGATTTTTGACGCTCCGCGTGAACGCGAAGCAGGACAGCCGCATCATCGCGGTTTTCGGCGAGCAGAAGTATCCCGACGGCAGACCCAACCCCATCCCCGTCAACGCTACCAACTGCGTTGAATGGAGGCTCCCCGCAGGCGAATACGAGCTTTACAGCTTTGAGCCTTACACGGCTATGGGCATTGAGGTCATGATCATGGAGGGTGAAGCCGAGATCAAATACGTCGGCATCACCGAGCTTGCGTATTCCGCAAGAAAGATCAAGCCCCTGGAGATCAAGGACCCCGAGCTTGCGCTGGTTTATCAGGCGGCTGTGGACACCTTCCGCCACAACGCGGTGGATATCTATATGGACTGCCCCTCCAGAGAGAGAGCGGGCTGGCTCTGCGACAGCTACTACACGGGTCAATCCGAGTATTTCTTCACGGGCAAGACCACGGTTGAAAACGAATTTCTGGGCAACTACCTGCTTGGCGGCAGTGCGAGAGCAGACCTTAACGGTATGGTGGAGATGTGCTACCCCGCAACCTGCACCAAGCACATTCCTCAATGGTCGATGTGGTACGTGCTGGAGCTTTACGATTACTTTACCAAGCGCGGTCGCGGCGACAGAAAGGAAGATTTCAAGGCACAGCTTTACGCTCTCCTTGACTACTTCAAGCAGTTTGAAAACGAATACGGACTTCTCGAAAAGCTCCCCAGCTGGAACTTCGTTGAGTGGTCGAAGCTGAATCAGAGAGTTCACGACGTCAGCTGGCCCACCAATATGCTCTTCAGCGAGGCGGTTGAATGCATCGGCAAGCTGTATGACGACGAGGCGCTTCTCAAGAAAGCGGCTGACCTGCGCAAGACCATCAATTCTATGGCTTGGAACGGCAAGATGTTCCTTGACCGCGCGATGCGTCAGGAGGACGGAACGCTGAAGAACACCGACGAGCTTTCCGAGACCACGCAGTATTACGCATTCCGTTACGGTGTGGCAGACCTTGAAGAGGAAAGATGCGCATATCTGAAGGATATGGTGATGAACGTATTCGGCAAGGATATTATGGCAGAAAAATGCCCCGAGATCGAGCCCTCCAACTCCCTCCCCGGCTTCTACATCCGCACAGAGCTGATGCTCAAGTGGAAGATGTATCCCGAGCTTGTGGAGTACATCAAGCACTTCTTCCTGCCTATGGCGAAGGAAACAGGCACACTTTGGGAGCACAAGACCCCCGGAGCCAGCTGTGACCACGGCTTTGCATCCTACATTGCCATCGCCATCAAAGAGATTCAGGATCATCAGTAATTTATACGGGCTGTCATACGATCGTTTGACAGCCCTGTTATCCATCTGCAAGTAAGAAAGGAAAATTCTTATGAAATTTGGAATAGTAAATCGCTCGGAAAGCGCGCTTTTCCCTTATCAGGCGTGGCCTACCGTATGCCGTGACGAAAACGGAACGCTTTACGTCACCTGCTCAGGTCACCGCTTGGGGCATCTCTGTCCCTTTGGCAAAAATCTGATGTTTATCAGCCGCGATGAGGGCGAGAGCTGGTCCTCTCCCATCATCATCAACGACACCGAGCTTGACGACCGCGATTCGGGTATTCTTTCTCTCGGCGGCGGCAAGCTTCTGATGACATATTTCAATCATTATAAAGAGTTTTATTTCGGTGAGCGCAATTGGATCGAGCGAAACACCAACGACGTGACCCACGATATGTCGCTCGGTCTTCTTGAGGGTTGGAAAAATCTGACCGACGAGCAAAACCACGCAGGCTCGTTTATACGCATCTCTCACGACGGCGGATTCACCTGGGATAAGCCCGTAAAGGCGCCCGTTACCGCGCCCCACGGCCCTATAAAGCTGAAAAACGGCAAGCTGCTCTATTTGGGCAAGGAGTTCCATACGGATGGCGAATACGAAGAGGGCGCAATCTATGCCTTTGAGAGCGAGGACGACGGTTTGACTTGGAATTGTCTTTCCAAAATTCCCGACCCATATGGCTTTGCCAAGAATCTTCTTCACGAGCCTTACGCTTTGGAGTTGCCTGACGGCAGGCTCGTTGGTATGATCCGCGCCCACGGAGACGCGATCAAGGAATTTCACTGCGGCACGCTTCGCTGCTTCTCCGACGGTGGAGGTCGCACGTGGACTGTGCCCGAGGAATTCGGCGTCTGCGGTTTTCCTCCCCACCTGCTTCTCCACTCATCGGGGGCTGTCATTCTGACCTACGGACGCCGCACTGTTCCCTTCGGTCAGCGAGTAAGGATCAGCTACGACGGCTGTCTCACATTCTCCGAGGAGATCGTGATCAGCGAGGAAGCATCGGACGACGATCTTGGTTATCCCTCCACTGTGGAGCTTTCCGACGGCTCGCTTCTCACCGTATATTACCAAAAGTACAAAAACGACAAGTTCTGCTCGATTTTGAGCACGAAATGGGAGATTCCTAAAGCATAAACATCAAAGGCAGAAGAACGCGTTCTTCTGCCTTTGGCTATTACTGTCCCGCTTGGGCGACGGCGCCCTCAAGATACGCTCCAAGGAGCATTTTCAGATCCTCCATACGCTCGATCAGCTCTTTTCCCTCGTCGGTATCGCTGACCAGCTTTCTCGTGGGCATCATTTCAAAGACCACGTCCTTTGCGGCGAGGATATCCTTATTTTCCTTCAAAGCCGCCTTTTTGCCGTCAAAAAATCCGTGTGAAACCAAGCGAAGTCCGCGGGAGGAGTAGATCAGGGTATATCCCGCGATGCCTGTTCTCGTATGGTAGGCTTTGCAAAAGCCGCCGTCGATGAGAATGTATCTTCCGTTTGCCTTGACGGGGTTTTCACCGCTCTTAACGGGAACGTGGCCGTTGATCAGATGAGAGCTGTTTCGATCCAATCCGAACTCCTCCAAAATGCGGCAGACCGCATCGAAATCGTCTACGTGACCGTAATACGGGTCGCGCTTTTCCTGCCAGGTTGCCTCATCCGATACGAAATACCGCTCAAAGGTGGTCATTTTCTTCTTGCCGAACAGGGGGCTCTTTCTTCCGCACCAAAGATAGTACATAAAATCAAGAGACTGCTCGTCTCCGTTATAATAAGCCGAGCGGGCAACTCTGTCGCAGGCATCCATATAGGCTCTGCCGCACAGAGAGGTATCGCCAAACAGCTTAACGCTCTGAAATCCGCCGTCCTCGGTCATAGGGATACAGCCGTGGTAGAGCAGATTGTTGTTGTAGATCTTATAAACACCGCCAACGCTGTACAAAAAGCGGATATGCTTGCGCAAAACGCGGCTTTGCTTGAATGCGGTCACAAGCGATGCCATCAGGCTCTTTTCGCCGGGAGAGAGGGCGTAGGGGTCGTTTTTATCGATTGTCGGGAAATGATAATCGTTGAGGGGATAGGAGACGCCGTCGATCATCACGGTATGATTGTTGTGGTCGATCTTATCAAGCAGGAGGCGGTCGTCCATTTCATACTCGGGATGCCTTTTGATCAGCTGTCCTTCAAGCTTGAAAAGAATAATGGCGATTGCCTTATGTGCCTTGGACAGGTTATCCATATTGTTTTTTATGTAATACTTGTCGTCGGGATTGCGGGGCATAAACCAGGTACAGCCCTTATAGGTCTCCTGCGCATAGCCGATCAGGTCGCGCAGGCTGATTCCGTAGGTATTCTCAATGACCGACAGCGTATTGTATTGGATCGCCGAATTGAGCACCGCCGCAACGCAGGCGGGGCTTCCCGCCGCCGCGCCCATCCAGACGATATCGTGGTTTCCCCATTGGATATCCACGTTATGGTGCAGCATCAGCATATCCATGATCTTATCGGCGCGGGGACCTCTGTCGTAAATATCTCCCACCACGTGGAGACAGTCCACCGCCATACGCTTGATCAGCGAGCAAAGTGCCTCCACAAACGCCGCGCCCTGACCGATATCGATGATGGTTGAAATGATATGTCTGTAATATTCCTGCTTATTATGCTCCTCGCCGCTGGTGTGGAGCAGCTCGTCGATGATATACTGAAACTCCTTTGGAAGCGCGTCACGCACCTTAGCGCGGGTATATTTGGACGCCACCGATCTTGCAAGGTCCACAAGGCGGTAGAGAGTGATGCTGTACCACTCCTCGGTGTCCTTCCCCTCTCTGTGCAGCTCCTCGGTCTTTTCCGAGGGATAGTAGATCAGCGTGCAGAAATTGCGCCGCTCGCTTTCGGACATGGAGCGGTAAAACAGGATATCCACCTTCTCGCGGATTACACCGGAGCAATTGTTCATAATGTGATTGAACGCTTCGGCTTCTCCGTGCAAGTCACTTAAGAAGTGCTCGGTTCCCTTCGGCAGATTTGCCGTGGCATTCAGATTGATAATGGCGGAGCTTACCGATTGTATGGTGGGATATTCGTGGGACAAAAGATTCAATATCTTCAGCTGCTCGGGCGTATACTCGGTCTTTTTCATAATAACCTCCATTTAGCCGCTTGGCGGCGGTACAAATAGTAATCGATGCTTCACGCGATAATCCAAGATTTAGCAGATTTTTGTGTCCTCTTATTAAATTATACCATATATTGCAAAACTATGTCAAGTTAAATGTAACATTTATGCGACGGCAAAAAGCACAAAAAACCTCCTCGGGCATGGCGTGATACTCTTAACGGAGTATCACGCCAACTCTATTCGCCTGCGGCGAGTTCTATTGCTTCGCAGCTCTATTCGTCTTACGACGAGTGATATTCGCTACGCGAGTTTAGTGGCGAATAGAATATAACTGAAGCCGTAAGGCTACAATATCACTTTTGCGCAGCAAAAATATCACTCTTTGCGTCAGCAAAGAATATTACTTATAAAAAGCAGAAAAGAGAGAGCTTTGCGGAATTTTGTTTCCGCATTACTCTCTCTTCTGTTTTTATCGCCGGTTTCGCATTTGTTTTACAAATGCATCGGGCTATGCCCATACCCCTAATTTGAATTCTCCGATAAGAGTATCACGGCATCGGGGCGCTTTGCTTTTCCGAATTTGAGGAGGCTTATTGTTAGCCGAACCGATTTGGTTTTGACGTGCAGATTTGTCCGATTCCTGCACCTTTTCTCTTGGACATATCGCCTTTCATTAATCCACGGCGATCGGATTCTTGCGGATAAAGAGCACGCCGAGGGTGTTTCTGCCGCAATGGGAGGACACGGTGCAGCCCGCGCGCGTGATCATCACGTTGGCTTCGGGAGCGATCTCCTTCACCTTATTGACACAAGCGTCTATGATTGCCTGCTCACAGCCTGCGTGGGTGACAAACACCTTATCAAGACGGATATCCGAGGCATCGCCCATACGGTCTGCAACGTAGTTGGGAAGCACAGCGGCAAATTTACCGCGATACTTTTTACTGACACCCATCTTGCCGCCCTTGACGGTGATGCAGGGCTTCAGCTGAAGCAGGTTTGCGCCGAGAGCCGCAAGCGCCGAGCATCTGCCGCCCTTATGTAAAAATTCAAGGCTATCGATAACGAAGGATGCATCCACGTACTCTGTCAAGCGGGTGCATTCCTCGGCGATCTCACGGGCGCTCTTGCCCTCTGCCGCCATTTCTGCCGCTGTCAGCACCAGAAGTCCGCCACCTGTGGAAAGATTTCTCGTATCCACAACGTGTACGTTTTCAAAATCCTCTGCCGCAAGACGCGCGTTGCTCTGTGTCGCAGACATCTCGGAGCTGATGGTAAAGAGGACGATGGAGTAGCCCTCTGCCGTATACTGCTCGAAGATATCCGAGAACGCTGCGATATTGATAGCCGCCGTTTTGGGAAGCTGTCCCGTTTTTTCGTAATTGGCGTAGATCATATCGGGATCAACGTCAACACCGTCCAAATAATTCTTCTCACCCAAGGTAACACACAAAGGGAGAATCTTGATACCGTATTTTTCTATCAGCTCGGGGCTGAGGTCCGCCGTACTGTCACTTGCGATCAAAATTTTCTCTGCCATATCGATACCCTCTATCTGTAGTTTTGTTTCGCGGAATCCCGCATTCTTTTCTGTATTTTATCATTCTAATATTAACTGAATGTTATAAACCGAGCGGGAGTTGTAAATAAAGTATAAAAATTTTATTGATTTTGTCAACAAGTTTTAAAATCATAGGGATGAAAGCGGCATTTCCGACGACGTTTTTTACGTAATTGTTACAAAAATATACAATGTTTACGAATTTTATCCAAAATTTGCTTGACTTAAGTTACGTTTAAGTTTATAATGTTAATATAATTTAAAATGCCATATTGCGGCAAAGTGGAGTTTAAATGATGCAAAAACGCAAAAACAAAAAGAAAAAATGGCTCAGATTTCGCCACAGGATCGTAAGAAATATCGCTTGCGCCCTGCTCTATCCTTATTCAAGGTTGAAATACAAGGTTAAGCCTCGCCGCTTCAAGGAGCAGGAAAAGCGCCCCTATCTGATCCTTTTGAACCATCAGACGCCCTTTGATCAGTTCTTTGTAGGTATGTCCTTCAAGGGGCCGATCTATTATCTTGCAACCGAGGACATCTTCTCCAAGGGATGGATCTCTTCCCTGATCAAGTATCTCGTTGCACCGATCCCGATTAAAAAGCAGACCGCCGATGCCTCCGCGATACTGAATTGCATTCGCGTGGCCAAGGAGGGTGGCACCATCGCCATCGCTCCCGAGGGTAACCGTACCTACAGCGGCAGAACCGAATATATGAGCCCCTCCATCGTGCTTTTAGCCCGCAAGCTGAAGCTTCCCATCGTGCTTTATCGCATCGAGGGCGGCTACGGCACACAGCCGAGATGGAGCGACGTTGTGCGAAGGGGCAGGATGGAAAGCTACGTTTCCCGCGTCCTTCAGCCCGAGGAATACGAGGCGATGTCGGACGAGGAGCTGTTCGGGATCATCGAGCGCGAGCTGTACGTCGACGAGGCAAAGCCTGACGTGGAGTTCCGCCACAAAAAACGCGCGGAATATCTGGAGCGCGCCATCTACGTCTGCCCCGAATGCGGTCTTTCGACCTTTGAAAGCAAAAACGACGTGATCGAGTGTATGCGTTGCCACAAAAAGATCAGCTATCTGACCACCAAGGAGCTGCGCGGAGTCGGCTTTGACTTCCCCTTCCGCTTCATTGCCGAGTGGTACGACTTTCAGAAGAGCTATATGAACAGCCTCGACGTGACGGAGCACGTAAACGAGCCGATGTTCCGCGACAGCGCCGCGCTCTGGAGCATCATTCCCTGCAAGAGCCGCGATCTCATCAGCAAGCAGGTCGACCTCTCGCTTTACGGTGACCGCATATCGATCCTTCAAGACGGCGAAGAACGCTTATTCCGCTTCGACGAGATCGGCGCTGTCACGGTGCTGGGCAGAAACAAGCTGAATATCTATCAGGGTGAGGAGATCTATCAGCTCAAGGGCGACAAGCGCTTCAACGCATTGAAATACGTTCATATTTACAACCGATACAAAAACATACGCAAGGGAGAGCCGCAGGCAGAATTCTTGGGGCTTTAACACCGGCTTCTCCTCGGTCTGCGCGTATCATAAAAACAGCCCGTACGGCGCAACTGCTTTCGCAGACGTCCGTCGGGCTGTTTTTGTTTTTATTACGTTGGGTCGATCGTTTCGTCGCTGCAAACGGTCTTTGCATTCGGCGGATACTTCAGATCCTGAACCAAAGCATTCCATTGCTCCGCCGTTCCAAGATAGTAGATCACCTCTAACGAATCGCACCGATAAAAAGCATTGTCTCCGATATAGGTCACGCTCTCGGGGATCATAAACTCGGTGGCATTGAGGCAATATGCGAAGGCATTGACACCGATCGAGGTCACGCCCTCGGGGATCAGGACGCTTTCTTCCATACCCGCAAAGAAAAACGCTTCTTGCTCGATCGTTTCAAGTCCCTTCGGCATTGAGATATCGGTAAGGGAGGCGGCAAAGTAGAACGCTGCCTCGGAAATGCGCGTTACGCTGTCGGGAATATCGTATTCACTTCCCTCTCTGCCTGTGGGGTAACAGATCAGCGTGGTAACGTTTTTATCAAACAAGACTCCGTCGATCGAGCAGTAGACGGGATTGCTCGGGTCTACGTCGATCCGCGTCAAATTGAAGGTCTCGTAGAACACCCGCTTTCCCAGCTCGGTTACGTTGGCGGGGATGGTGATCTTACCGAGAGACTCACAATAAGCAAACGCCATTCTTCCGATACTTGAAACGGATTCGGGAATCACGATAGTCGAGAGCTTTTCGCAACTGTAGAATGCGGTTTCACCTATACGCTCGACGCTGTTGCCTATGGTGACGCTCCCAAGCACACCGCAAAACCGAAACGCAGAATCGTGAATCACCGTTACGCTGTCGGGGATCGCGATGCTTTGAAGAGATCCGCAAGATTCAAACGCGCTTTCACCGATGACTGTCACGCCGTCGGGAATCACCACATATTTGACATAACTGTCGTAAAAGGCTTCGTTTCCGATCTCGGTTACGGTTGTGGGGATGGAATAGTACTGCCCACTCTTTTCCTTCGGATACAGGATCAGCCTTGTCACATCCTTATTGAAAAGGATTCCGTCGATCGAGCAGAAGCTTTCGTTTGCCTCGTCGACCTCGATGCTCTCAAGATCGCATTGATTAAAGGGGGTTCTTCCGATCCGGGTCAAGGTGTCGGGCAAGCTGACGCTCGTGATTTTTTGACAACCGTAAAACACGTTGTCCCCGATGCTCTGCACTCCGCTTTCAATATGAACCTCAGAGAGTGCGTTACATTCAAAAAACGCACGTGTGCCAACCGATTTGCACCTCAAGGTTACGCTTTCAAGCGCATGACAAAACTCAAACGCGGATTCGTCCAACAAGGTCACCGACTCCGGCACTGTAATTTCGGTAAGACTTATACAATTTTCAAATGCGTTTTTACCGATGGTCTTCAAGCTGTCGGGGAACGTGACAGAGGCAAGCTGCTTACAATGTGCCAAAGCCCCATCGCCGATCCTTTCCAGACTGTCGGGAAGCTCGATGCGCTCAAAGCAGTTGCTTGAAAAAGCATCGTTTTCGAGCTCCAGAACGGTATCGGGGAGCGTGACACTTGAAATTTTGCAATAATGGAACGCGCCTTCCCCGATTATTTCAACGCCATCGCCGATCACAACGCTCTCAAGTGCGCTACAGCTGTCGAACGCCCGCGCGCCGATACGCTTGACGTTGCCGCCGATCCAAACGCTCAAAAGTCCGTCGCAATCATAGAAGGCATAATCGCCAAGGCCTGTCATTCCTTCGGGGAGCTTCAGCTCGGTAATACCGTCACAGTTATAAAACGCGTAGTCGCCGATGCTGACGGCGCTGTTGTCAAAATTCAAGGACAGGATGCCCGCGCACTCGTTAAAGGCATAATTGCCGATGCGCTCGATACTGCTTCCAAAATCCACGCGCGTAAGGCTTGTGCATCTGTTAAAGGCATAATCTCCGATCGAATTCAAGCTTTTGGGCAGAGCAACGTTACCGAGAGAGATACAACCCGCAAACGCATTCTGACCGATCGCCGTCAGATTTTCGGAGAACGTGACAGATTCAAGATTACGGCAGTCGACGAATGCAGAATCGGCGATCTCGGTCACGCAGTCAGGAAGCACTACGCCGATAAGTCCTTGACAGCGGAAAAAGGCAT
Organism: Clostridia bacterium; assembly: GCA_017462125.1. The sequence goes on from JAFTRQ010000105.1 coordinate 25,445, forward strand.
TTTCACCGATTCGCGTAATCCCCTCGGGAAGGATCAGCTTCATTTCCGTGCGCGTATCAAAATGGTAATTGATGTAGTAAGCTATCAGTTTGCTTGGATAGTTTATGTTGCTTGTTGTTGTTAAAAAGTCTTCCGAAACGTCCATTCCGACGCTGGAAAGCATATACCAAGCAACGAGCAGATTATCGTCCCTGTCATACAAGCCGGGGATCAGCTCTCCGCATATGACGCACAGCGTTTTATTTTCATCACCTGCGGTATGTCCAAGTGCGGGAATGATCTCCTGCGCTACCACGGTCTCGTTACATTTTGAGCATTGCTTGCCCTCGGTCAAGCCCTGCTCGGTACAGCTTGCCGCGCTTGCGGCCAAGGTGATCAGATCAGAATGGGGGCAATCTGCCTCTCGGACGTGACCGCAGACGTTACAGGACTCGTCAAATCGGTCGTCATACTGATGCTCCACCATTGGCAACGCTTCCGCATTAGAAAATACAACTCCACACAACGAGCAACGCGAGCCCTCGGTAATGCCCTCCGTCGTGCAGGTGGCCGCAACGGCAGGTGAGGTAACGATAAAATGATTGGTTGGAGGTACTGTGTTCTGAGCCAAGAGCACCGTCCGGCAATCCGCGCAGGTCTCTCCCGCGCTCATTCCCTGCTCGGTACACGTGGGGGCTACGGCAGGCAGCATAATGACGTTGGCATGTCTGCACGGCACCTCTCTTAAGGATCCGCAGGAATTGCAATTCTCATCGTATTCATCGTTGTAATTATGTGACGTTGATGCCAAAGGCTGTTGAGCGACAAGCACTTCTCCGCAATCCGCGCAGTGCTTACCCTCTGTTTTTCCTTCCTGCGTACAGCTTGGAGCAACGGCGGAATCCACCACCGCATTGTGCTCCGTCGTAGCGGGGATACTGTCGTACTCCTCCATCAGGCAATGCACACAGGCTCTGACACGCTGTCCGTCTTCATTACAGGTGGCTTGCGATACGACCTCCCACTCGCTGAAGGAATGCTTACAGGATATAGACACTTGGCCTTCACTCGATTCAAGCTCAAAATACGGCGGGATGGTAGTTTGCTCGACATGATTCACCGAATCGCAAGCCCCGAGTGCCGCAACGCACAGGATCAATGCAATCATAATGCCATATATTTTTTTATTCATTATTTATTTCTCCATATTCATTACAAGCGTCAAATGAACGCATAGAATTATAATCATTATACCACAAGTGGATGCTTTTGGCAATATATTATTGAAAAAAGGTTCATGACAGCAGAACTCTGAATCCCGTTTTGCGCTGTTAATTTATTCTTAAACAAACTCTTTTGGGCGCAAAACAATCCAACGCAAGCGTTGGAGAGATTCAGCGTTCTCTTCATTCGACGCCAAAACAAAACAGAGGGAGAAATTTCTCCCTCTGTTTTGTTTTGGTGGAGACAGTAGAACTCGAATCTACGACCCCTTGCATGTCAAGCAAGTACTCTAACCAACTGAGCTATGCCTCCATATTTTCGCTGACTTGTATATTGTACCACAAGTCGAGCGAAAATGCAATAGTTTTTTGAAAAATAATTAATTATTTTTTTTAGGCTCCTTCCAAAACCTGACGATGCCCACTACGGCAGAGCCGAGGGCGAGGCTTTCGTTGATGATTCCGCCCAAGGAAAACTCGATGATATTATAGATCAGAACCAACGTTGACGTAAGCAGGATGCTTTTGCGCAGGAGCTGTGGCTTACCGAAGGACATATACACCGTATTGATGGCCAGCGCGGCGATGATCAGCAACGAGTGCGTGCCCTGCCACGAAAACGCGCCGAGAGCGCACATCACGGCGGCGAAGATGCCGCCCGAGATATACATCCCGCGAGTTCCCTCCTTTTGCAGGCAATAGCAGATATTTCTGACGATGCAGACGATATTCAGCACAAAGCCCGAGGTTGCGCCGAGCAACAGATAGCTGACGCAGGTACAGACGGTTGCCGCGGTCAACACGGTGAACATTTTGTTTTTGGTATTCAGCTGATAGGTGATGATAGTCAATATTGGTGCCACGATGCCTATCAGCTGACCGATAATTTCTTGTATCATAGGTGATTTCACCTCAACGGAACATAATATATACGGGATCGAGATATCTGACGGCGGTATGGATGAGAGCGCCGTCCTCGGTGCGCTCGAATGCTACAGGCTCCCAATCTCCCGCGGCATCCATCACGAGGATCTCCTCGCAGGATGCGAATTTTTCGGAAAGGTGGAGCGCAAGCTCGTCAAGCGCGTCGGGGGAAAGGTTTATCAGCGTCAGGATGCCGACGAATCCACTCTTTTCCCTATCCTTTGCCTCATTTGCAAAGGTAAAGATTCTGGGCGTATCCTTCACGTAAACAAAGCTGTCGTCGATCATTGAAAGAAGCTTCTGGAAGAGTCTTTGACGGGAATAGGAAAGGATGGCATGGGTATAGCTGTTGCCGATGACGGTTCCAAAGACGACCACCTTACCGCCGAGCTCGTTTTCAAAATAGGTCATTCCCGCAGACACCTTATTTCCTGCGTTGTCAACCACGTCGGTGACGGTCTTACATCTCTCGTCAATAGGAGTGACGTACACGGCTTTGGCCTCGCGTCCCACCGCATATGCGCTTGCGAAGGTGATGGTTTTGCTCCTTCCGGGGCTTATAAACTCGTCACAGATATGCTCCTTCGCGGCAAGATGAAGAGAAAGCTTACCTCGGGTCAGCTCATCGTCCACAGACGCGCCGAGATACTTTGAATAACCCCTTTGGCAAAGCACCTTTGCCGCCTCTCCGTCAAAGAAAAGTCCCTTAGAGAGATACCTCATAACCGTCTCGTGTGTGGCATAGGTCGCCTGCTTCACGTCCCAGAACGCAACGCTTGATTCCTTAGTCGTAAAAGGGATGCCGTAGAAGGCGATGGGCTGTGTCCAATAGGGTCTGCTTCTGCCGCCGAGCGTACTGTAAAAGGGGTCGTAGCAGATCTCAACGCCCTTCATTTCACACTGCTTCACCGCCTTATGCAGAGCGTTGAAGCGCGCTCTCTCCTTGGCGAACATTTTTGGGTACGCCGTTTCCTCGGGGACGTCCGCGTCCTCGCGAACCTGAAAGGTGGAGCCGTCAAAGCCCGCCGAATAGGCGCAGGACATAATGGCGCGCATTTCCGAGCCCGACGTGAAGAATCTTTGGGAGGGATAGCTGTCAGACTCGTGATAGAAAATAAAATCTCCCTCGATATGCTGACGGCTGTAGATCGGGTGATAGATGACGTTGGGGAGCTCCTGCGTGACGAATCCGCCGTAGAAGGTGCCGAACAGACGCGAGAAGGGGGTATGATTGGGTCCCGCAAGCGCCTTTGCCACAGGATAGGTCACGTCGCCCTCGTGGTCTGCGCCTCCCGCCTGCATATAGCCGATGGGGATCTCGGGAGTCTCCTTATCGACCTCGGCGCGTATGGCCTCGGCAAAGCAGACGAGGCTATCCTTCATCAGCTCGCGCCATCTTCGCATCAGCTCGATGCCCTCGGGGGTATCGGGATTCAAAAGGGGCGCTAACGTTTCGCGGGTATATTCCCTGCCCACACGTCTCGAGAATTCCTTCAGATGGTGCTCACAGAAGCAGCCCTTGCCGGGTGCCGCGGCCCAAATCGAATAATCGTCCTCGGTGATGATGAACGAGGGCTTGGCGATCCTTGCGAAAAGCGCGATGCACTCGGCGTAATGCTGACGGAAAACGGGGTCGAGAGGACAGTTCGCGAAGGGCGAGGTCGTGCCGTCCGCCCGCATAATGGGTGTGAACTTCTCATTCAGACCCGATTTCAGAACGATGGTCACCCACCAGCCAAGCTCAATACCGTAGGGCTCGAGGATATTTTTCGCTTCCAGATATTCGTACGCAAGCTTTTCAAAGTAAGCCTTTTCGGGGAAGCCCAGCGTGCGCCATTTCTTCGTGGGTCCTGTCAGAATAAACTTTTTGATCCCGTATTTACGGTAATAATCCAAGACGTATTCCGTGACCTTTTCGCCGCGGTCCATGCTTGCGGCAAGTCTTAATGGGAGGATCACGTCGATATTTTCGTTTCTTTTCATATCTTCATACCCAAACGGTTGTAAGATTTGGACGGCAAACGTCAACCGCATACGCGACCGCCCTGCACAAGAAGCCATTTATCCGCAGGAAAAGACCCTTGTGCTTTGTCTCTTCTTGCTTTTGTTACCGTTTTCATTTTATCACATTCACATTCCGATGTCAATCGCTTTCGGGTTATTTTTAAGGCGGTTTTTTCTTTTTTTCAGTTCGTTTCTTCTCACTGACGGAAGAGGGCAACATTTGGCTAAATTTTTGCAAATAGTAGCAAGAAATCAACGGTCTTATTGACATTTTCCCCCTGTTGTGGTATCATATGAAATGAAAACAGCTCAAAGCTTCATTCGGAGGTATTTTATGAACAGCAAGCCAATTCGCCCAAGCGCGGGGCAGGTACGAATAAAGGATAAATTCTGGACTCCCTATCTTGATATGATCCGCAAGGATTTTATGATCTACGTTTTCGATAAATTCGAGGAGATCGGATATTTCAACGGCTTTCATCAGGTCAGAGACGGGATCACGGGACAGCACCCTCATCATCCCTTTGCGGACGGCTTGATATTCGAGTCGATGCGCGGTGCGTGTGATTTTTTGGCGGTAAATTACGATGCCGAGCTTGATGCGCGGCTCGACAAATACATCGGATGGATCAAGGAAGCGCAGGACACGCTTGGCGACGGCTACGTCTGCACCCGCACCACCTGTATGTACCCCGAGCAGCGTTGGGGTGAGAACGGCGGCGACATCGTCATTCAGCACGATCTTTACGATCAAGGCGCCCTTGTGGAGGCATCGATTGCTCACTATATGGCAACGGGCAAGACCAATCTTTTGGAGATCGCCGTTAAAAGCGCAAATCTGATCTGCGATTACGTGGGTCTTCCTCCCAAGCACAACATCATCACGGGACATTCCCTGCCCGAGGAGGCGTTTATCAAGTTCTACCGTCTTTTCCGCGACTGCAGAGCTCTTGACAGCTTTGCGTCGGAGCACGGCGTAAACAAGGACGAATATCTGCGCGTGGCGCTCTTCTGGCTTGACAACCGCGGCAACTACGAGGGCCGCGAGACCAGCCCCAAGTTCTCGGTCTACTTCAATCAGGATCACCTTCCGCTTTCCAAGCAGACCACGGCAGAGGGACACGCTGTGCGCGCGGGTCTTTTCTACACGGGCGCGGCAACGGCGGCTTACGAGACCGACAACGCAGACTACCGCCGCGCGGTCAACGCGATCTGGGAGAATATTACAGGCAAAAAGCTCCACATCAGCGGCGGTGTGGGTACGAGACACGACATCGAGGGCTTTGATGCCGACTACAATCTGCCCAACAACGCTTACCTTGAGACCTGCGCCGCTATCGCCCTTGCGTTCTTCAACGGAGAGATGAATCTCCTTGAAAGAGATGCCAAGTATATGGATTATTTCGAGCGCTCGCTCTACAACAACGTTCTCGGCTCGATCAGCAGCGACGCAAAGGAGTTTACCTATCAGAATCCGCTGATCACAGACGGCAGCTTCAAGCGCAACCCCTGGCACAATTGCCCCTGCTGTCCTCCCATGCAGTTGAAGCTTTTCTCCTCCCTCGGCACCTACGTTTGCGCCTACACCGACACCGATATTTACGTCAATCTGTATATCGGCTCAAGGGTGGAGACCGAGCTCTTTACGCTGACGCAGGAGGACGGAAAGATCGCGCTTGATTCCAAGGGAAAGAGCATGACGCTCCGCCTGCGCCTGCCCGAGTACGCTGAGGAATTGACGCTGACGGTCAACGGCAAGAGCGTGGAATACGAGGTCAAAAACGGCTATGCTCTGCTTTCGGGCGTTTGGAGCCCCGACGTGACGGTTGCACTCAACTTCAAGACCTCGCCGCGCCGTGTATTCGCTCATCCTGACGTGGAGGCTGACCGCGGACAGGTTGCGGTCATGATGGGTGCGAAGCTGTACTGCGCCGAGGGCATCGACAACGGCGGTGACGTAGATTTTGAGATCGCGGAGGCTCCCGAGCTGACCGTGGAGGGAGAAAACATAACGGGAAAGACCGCGGACGGCGGAAGATTCACGCTGATTCCCTACTATCTGTGGGGCAACAGGCGCACCGACAAGGTTACCGACAGCGCGCTTCGCGTTTGGTTCAGACAGGAAAATATGCCTGCCGAGGAGATTCTCCGAGAAAAAGCGCAGGGCAGGCTTTATATGGATTATTAATAGCGGAATAAAGAACGGGAGGCGGAACGCCTCCCCTACAGACAAATGATATTCTATCATCGTGGGGGAGGGGTTTCCCCTCCCCCAATTTTTATTCAAGCGCTTCAAACCAAGCGACAAGGCCGTCGAGGTTTTTCTCGGCGACGAAATCTCCGCCCTTCTTGATCATTTCAAGCATAGCGTCCTCGTCGGCGGTGCGGTCCTTTTTCTTTGACAGCATTTTGACCAGCGTTTCGATCATTTTTTTATAGATCCCCGTCAGCTTGCTGTGATCCATTCCGCCCTGCAGCTCAAAGAGTGCGACGTCCTCACCGATGCGGTTGCTCTTGCGCAGGCCTTCCGAAAGCGTGCCTGTAGCGCCAAGTCCCACCGCGCCGACGGCAACTATGCGGTAGCGTCCTTTTGCCTTTCCAAAATCCTTGATCTTTCCCGCAATCAGCCAGCCGAGATAGATGATCGGCGTATGGCGAGGCAACGTTCTTTTCGCCTCGTCGACGGAATAGATCGGCAGGCGCAGCTTTTCCGCAAGCATTGCGGCATAACGGGCGGTATTTCCTGTGTTGGACGTATATACAATAGCTGTGGGCTTCATCACTTTAAAATTCCTTTCCGATTCAACTTAATATCAGTATAGCACGGTAATCTCGGTTTGTCAATCAACCTTCGGTGTTTTTAAAACAAAATTAAGAATCCGTCTACCCTTACAGTCGTCAAAGGATCGGAAAGGTTACAGCATTTTTCAAAAAAAGCTTTTATGCAAATCAAAAACGGGCGACCAACGGTGCCCCTACAGAATGAGATGTAGTTTTTTAAAACGAAGCGGCGGGAGCAAGCCCCCGCCCTACGTTATTTTGTTGATTTTTACGCTAAAGATGCAGAGGCGACAAGCCTCTTTTTTACATCAATAATCAATATCGTCAAAGATCTTGACGCTTCTGTCCTCGATTATCTCGTCGAGGCAATATTTTCCCCTGACCACGGGCTCGCGGTTCTGCCACTTGCCTCTTGTGAAATCGGGGATCTCCACGGGAGCTCCGCCCATTTTGATCGACTGCTCCGAAAGCGCGCCGATGGCAAGCCAGGTGACAGAGTCGTATGCGTCGATGGGGGTATTGACCTCATTCTTCACAGCCTCGATGAAGGCGCGGCAGACAAGCCAATCCATTCCGCCGTGGCCTCCGCGCGTGCCCAGGGCTTCATATTCAACGTGGAGGGGGTGATCGTACTGCTTTGCCATCTCGCCCTCATTGTTGCCTATTTCTTCCCTCATTCCCTCGAGAAAAATCACGCCGTGTTCCTCGGTGGACATACCCTTCGTGCCTCTGACCGAAAAATTTCGGCTGTAGTAGGCACGCGGTGCGGTTGTGTCAAGGTTGATCGAGATCGTTTCGCCGCCCGCGCAGGTAATGATGGTATTGACAACGTCGCCCTGCTTATAATCGAGCTTGGCGTACTTGCTGTCCTCTCCGAAATGCTCCTTGGCATAGGCCTTCAGCCCCGCGCTCTTGGAGGCGAAGGAGGAAAGGCGCAGGAGTCGGTTTCCGCGGTTGACATTGAGCACCTTACAAATGGGGCCCAGCTCGTGGGTGGGGTAATTCTCGCGGTTGCCGTCGATATAGTGCTGAAGCCTGTAATGGGTTACCTCGCCGTCGGGAACAGGCTTGCCGTCCTTGAACATTTCCGCGAAAAGCTCGCAACGGTTGAGGTAGTGGGCATACGCGCCCGTGCAATGGACGATCTCGCCGAAAAGCCCCTGCTTGACCATATTCAGCACCATCATCTCGCGCCTGCCGTAACAGCAGTTTTCCATCATCATAAGTGGGCTGCCTGTCTGCTCGTAGACGTCGATCAGCTCAAAGCACTCCTCAAGGGTCTGGGCACACCCCACCTCGATGGCGGTATATTTGCCCGCAAGCATTGCCTTTTTCGCCATTTCGGGACGGGAATCCCAGCCTGTCATAATGACTACGGCATCGACCTTCTCCGCGCAGTCGGCAAGCATCTTGTCGTAGTCGGTAAAGCAAAGCGGCGCTGCTCTGCCCTTGTCGGCGAGTATCTGTCTGCCCTTTTCAAGCTTTGCTTCGGAAATATCGCAGATCACGGGGATCTCCACATCCCCCATCTGCGCAAAGCACTCGCGGAGCATGATCGAACCGCGCCTGCCGATGCCTACGTATGCTATTTTGATCTTCTCTTTCATAATTGCCTCCAAATTCTTGACACAACGTCAAGTCTGTGTTATACTTACATTATAATATATCTTTTTTCATAATTCAATGCAATTTTAGTCATATTATTTATGATTTCGGACAGTTGGAGGGGCTATGGTTTCATTTAAACCCATAACGAATATCTTTTCGATCGAGGGCTTATATTCCGCCTTCCGATTTGATTGGGACGACAGCTTCGTCTTTTCGGGCGAGAGTCACAATTTTTGGGAGGCGGTCTTTGTCACGTCGGGCGAGGTGGAGGTCACCGAGGATGAGAACGTTTATACGCTGGGCGAGGGCAATCTGATCTTTCACGCGCCGATGGAGCTTCACAGGATCAAGAGCGCCGGCGGCAGCTCGCCAAGTGGCTTTATTCTCTCCTTTGCGTCCTCGGGCAAGCTTCCCGAGGTGATCAGCGGCGGCGTGTTCACGCTCGACCCCACGCAGGTCACCGAATACGCGGCGATCTGCAAAAAGGCGATAGAATTCAAAGGCAATGACGCAAATCCCCTGCTTGGGCAGGAGGTGGCGGCTCTTTTGTCGGCTTTTGTGATCGGGTTGGAGGCTAAAAGTGCCGCAACGGGCACGTCTGTGTCTCAAAGCGCGATGGAATATCGGCGCATCGTATCCTTTATGTCGGAGAAGGTCTGCGAGAATCTGACGCTTTCGGATATTGCGTCAAAAAGCAACGTCAGCGTCAGCTACGTCAAGCTGCTTTTCAGGACCTACGCGGGTGTCAGCCCCAAAAGCTACTTCAATCAGCTTCGCATCCGCCGCGCCACCGAGCTTTTGAGCCGCGGCACGTCTGTCACCGAGGTTTCGGATATTATGAATTTTTCCTCGCCAAACTACTTTTCCGCGTTCTATAAAAAGCACACGGGAATATCACCCTCAGAGCAACAGCGAGGGGCGTAGCGTTTTGGGGATTTTATTGCAACTTTCCTGCCACCGGCTGCAGGAAAGTTGCGCAAAGGAAAGCCGCATAAGGGGGAGAGGGTCTAACGAGTAAAAAAGCAGACAAGCCGCATTTTTACTCGTTGCGACATCCTCTCACCCTTATGAATCCCAACTTGCGCGAAGCGCAATGTTAGCTCTCCTGCTGTTGATATAGTGAAGAATAATTTGTTGAATAGAATTTATCTTAAATCAAAGAGACTTTCCCTTCGGGAAAGATCGGCTTCGCCGATAAGGCAAGCGGTTTTATTAAGATCACGGCTGCAATTTGTGCGGCGGCAGAAGGTTTTACCTTTGAGAGTATTACAAGTTCTCGGTGTCGGCGAATGCCGACAGGTGAGGGGGGGTCTTAAGGGGGAGAGGATGTTGAAACGGGCAAAAATGCGGCTCCGCTGCGTTTTTGTCCGTGAAACCCTTTCCCCCTTATGCGGCGTTCTTTTCGTACTTTTCGTTCGACGTGGAAAGAAAAGTAAATAAAAAAATCAAAACCCCGATGAGCTCCTCGTGGTTTTGCATCATTATCAATAATAATTATTCAGCATCAGTTGCTTCAGCAGCTTCCTCAACCTCGTCCTCAGGCATAGCCTCAGCAAGTGCCTTAGCC
>JAFTRQ010000106.1 GCA_017462125.1 Clostridia bacterium
TATGGTGTTACCGAATGGATGCGCACCACAGAATTTTTGGAAGATGAAATCGTGCTTACAGACCATACATCTGTAAGTAAACTCAAATACAGCAATATTAAGAAAATAAAAGAGAAAAACAATATAGTTATGATTTTTATGAACAACAATATGGCTTTGCGGTTGTATAAAGATGCTTTTGTAGAAGGATCTTGGGAAGAATGCAAAGATAAAATCAAATCAATGACAAAATAAGATAACCCCGACAGACTTCATCAAAAAATCTGTCGGGGTTACTTATTTGTTTACAGCGTAGCATTTTATCCGTAGGGGAGACCTGCGGTCTCCCGCGGGCGAACGCAGTTCGCCCCTACCGTGTGTTAGGCAAATATTTTGTAATTTCTCCGCTAAGAACATCGCCACTTGCTCCCGTTCTTTTTTAATCTTCACTCCAAGCGCCGTCTCGCATTTTCAGGACGACGTCCGCCTTATCTGCTACCGCGCTGTCGTGTGTTACAATAATGACCGTTGCGCCGTCCCGATGGGCAAGATCGCGCAATATCTCAACTACGTTCTGCGTGTTTTTGCTGTCGAGGTTGCCCGTCGGCTCATCGGCAAGAATGATCTTGCTTCCCTGCGCCAGACACCGCGCGATGGCAACTCTCTGTTGCTCTCCGCCCGACAGATGAGCGGGCAAGCGGTTATCATAAGCCTCCACCAGCTCCACGCGCTCACGCATTCGCTTTGCGATCTCTTCGGACTCCTTTTTGGGCACCTTTTTCAGCGTCAAAGGATACTGTATATTCTCGCTGACCGTCAGCATCGGAAAAAGATTATAATTCTGATAGATCACGGAGATCGCATCGCGACGCATCGTGTTGCGGTTCCACTCCCGTGTAGACCTGCCGTCAACCAATATCTCACCCTCAGAAGGCAGATCCAACCCCGCCATTAAGGACAGCAGCGTGGTTTTTCCCGATCCGGATTTTCCGATAATGGCATAGATCTTGCCACTCTCAAAGTCATACGATACGTTATCAACCGCGCGAACGGTCTGATATTTGCCTCGATAGCTGTATGACACGTTTTTCAGTTGTATGCTCATATCAATCTCCATTCCGCCGCCTGCAGCGGCACAAAAACGACCGACCGTCAATCTTCCTTAATCGTTGTCAGAAGATTTTTTCTGAGAAATACGATCAGCGAAATACTCAAGCCAACAAAATAGACCGCCAAAAACAGTCCCACTCTCCACACGGGTCTCCACAAGAAGAACGCTCCGCCAAAAAGCACACCCGCAAAGGCACAGATCATCTGCTCTAAAGCGAAATCGCGGAAGATCATACGGTCGGGCGTACCCATCGTTCTCATCAGCATGATCTCCTTTTTTCGCCTGTTGATCATCAGAAAGCCAACTAAAAATCCTGCAGAAGCCGACAAAACGAACACAAGGACCGTACTGACCTTATTGATCATAATGTTGGTCTTCATAACCTCTCCCGCGTGGATCAGCGCGCTGTCGTCCACGTCCAGAGCATAAGGGTAGTAGAAATAATATGAATAATTCCACGGAACTCTCTCTGCCGTCAGGCTTGGCTCAACAAACCATTCGTCGACCCGCTCGCGAACCTTATCGAGCCAATCGTTATTGGCGACCGTTGCGCGAACCGAATCGGCATATATCGGCTTACCCAGATCCTTGTGGATCCGAAACATCGTGGAATACGGGCAATAAAAATCATCGCTGTCCAACGAATGCGTACCGATCACGCGGAATACGCGTTCAATACTGACACGGGGATAATAATCAAACTCGTTGTCGTAGGAAAGCGAGACGGTAAGCTGCGAGGCATTGCCGTTCTCGGACAGATATTTTTGCGGAACCACGACGTAAAGCTCCTCTCCCTCGCTGCTGAGAGCGGCGGCATCAAAGCCATCAAACCAAGTGATCGCTTCCTCGTCCTTGGCAAGCTCCTTGTCAAGCTCGGGCACCGAAAGTCCGATCAGGTTTTCAACGTCAACAGCCGTGCCGTCCAAAGATGCGCCGTCTACGTTGGTCCTCAGCTTGATCTGCAGATCCTTCGTCAGGGTATTCATTGGTGCATCGGTAAATACCTTGATCACCCAAGCAGGTAATTCAAGGTTGTCGGAGCGAATGCCTGTCAAGCTCTGAACCGTCATCGTCACGGGGATCGTCCGATACGCTTCCTCATACTTTTTTATCTCGTTTTCGCTGGCGGCGTGCAATCCGCAAAGCGCCAGACTCATCAGTGCGGCAAACAAAAAAGCGCCAACGGTTGCCATTCTTCCGTTTTTCAATCTCTTGATAATGAAATTCAGCATGATCAACCTCACCTCCGTTTGTCAAGTCCTCGGGTACGCGTCATAGGCACCGAGACCGCAACCACGGCTAACAACGAAATAAACAGCTGGATCAGCGCGATCAGCACGAAATATCCAATATCCATTTCGATCTTCAAGCTTCCCGTGGCAGAATAGCTCATCAGCTCTACCACGCTCTCCCAAAGCAGCATTCCCACACCAAGTCCCAAAAGACTTCCCGGGATCAGAATACCCGCAGAGGATACGATCACGTGCCAAATTCTCTGCAATCGGTTACAGCCTAAGGAATCCATCGTATCAAGCTCCCTACCCTGTCTCAACGGGAACAGGAGCACGAACAGAGCCGTGACCACGCTCCACACCACAAATCCCAGAGGAATGATCCTGTCTGCAGTATTTTCGTAATCCGCAAGGCTGTTTTCCATATCGGCATATCCGTTGTCGTCGAACAAAAGCTGTTCGTCAAAGCCTGCATCGGATACTGCCAAAGCAAATTCCTCGAGGCATCCGTTTTTAATGACAAAGGAACGGAATAATCCTCCGTGGCTGTGTTCCTCCGTTACGTCAATTACACCCTGAGGAACAAAGACCGTATTGGGCGTGAAGCCGTAAAAGTCCTCCTCAGAGGAGCTCCATTCCTCGCTTTTTCGGTAAAGCCCCACCACCGTATACTCCTCACTATCCGAAAGAGGCGTGGTTTCGGGATCGTAGAATGCCGCAGAAGGATTGGTTACACCCTCCCCGTCCGAAAGGATCGATTCCATAGGGAGCTCTACGTTTTTTTCATAGTACGACAAGCTGATCTTATCTCCGACGGAGATACCGTTCAAGCGGGCAACCGTCTCGGAAATAATGCAGACCCTCGCGCCCGACGCAATATCCTCGTCGGAAAAGTCAGCGCCCTCCACGATTTTTGCGTTTCCGCGCGCAAAATGGGTCAACTCGTTCATTGTGTTAACGCTGATAACGGGAAACGTACCGTAACTCAGCTTCAAGGTGTCAACAATCTTTTTCCATTCAGCTCCCGCTTCACTCGCAAGGAACTGCTCTGCCGTGCCGTCAAGACGTGCAATGAATGGATTCCCGTACTTCGCCGCATACTCCTCAGCCGTGTATTCCTTCGGATTGCCCTTCAGGTCCACAAAGCTTGTACCCGAAACAGGCCTTTTCACACCGTTTTCATCCACTCGGTATTCAACCGTAAGGGCTTCAGCCAAATTCGTCAGCTTAAAGCTCACCGTACGGTACATATCGTGCTGTGACGCGGTAATGCCCGTAATCAGATGTCCAAACCGAATCTTGGCCACGTACTGATTGCGCCCATTGCGGTAAGTCTCATATTTGCTATGATCAAAGGCCTCGTAAAGCTCGGTATTCTTGCTCTGCGCCAGCATATTTCTCAACAGATAGTCATTATCAACGTAATCCGTGCCATAAACCAGATAGCGCTGACCGATCTGCAGATCAAGAGCCTCCAGCGCGGCCTCGTCGGCAACCTCCAGCGTCATCTTCACCGTAAATCCCGTAGGGTCGGAATAATTCTCCTGTAGCGCGATCACGCTGTCGACCCTGCCGGTCAGTGCAACACGGATCCCCTCAAACACACTTTCTCCGTTCCAAGCGGGCGCTTCATCGGGAACGATAAAGGAGTCCTCCTGTACGGGAACGATGCTCTCAAGGGTGATCTCAAACACCACTCTGTCATAGGGCTTATACGAAAACCCTTTATAGCTGTCGTAGTGAATGTAGTCGGTAAAATTGTCGGCAGTAAGACCGCCAATATATGCCGACGCAAATCCGGGAGACGAAATAGACGTGATAACGTCGGGATTCTCTTTCGCATATTCAACGATCCATCTGTCTGCGGCGGCGCCGTATACGTCTGACGGGAATGCCAAGGTGATAAACTTATCGTCAAGTCCCTCCTGCGCAACTCCCGCCGAAAAGCTCTGACCCAAGCAAACACAAAGGACCGCCACGGAAAGGGCGATCAGCAATATTCCTAAAATCCATCGCGTCGGCTGACGCCAAACCTGCCTGATGCTTTTCATCCAAGCGCCTCCTATCGGTATTACAATACAATACTGTCATTATATCACAAGCGGTAACCGTTGTCAAGGAAAGGTTGCTCAACACAATAGGCCTACGCATTCCGCCCTTATACTCCAAGCCGCCTATCCTCACCTAACACGCACTAAAATACAAATGAATAATTCATTGTAGCATATTTTCGCAGGATTTGCAAGAAATACCGCAAAAATTTGACCGAGACTGCATACAATTTGCAAAAACTTCATATTTCTCTGTCAAATATAAACTTTTTTAAAAATCCTATTGATTTTTGTGAAAAAACATTGTATAATGAACCGAATGTGCTCTTTTTAAATCAAAAATACGGAGAATTACAGTAAATGGACGTTAATTACAAAAATCCCAAGCGATATAAAACCGCAAAATACCCGATCCGTCAGCCGATCTATCTGACCTGGCTTATTCAGGTGCTGTCCGCGATCCTGACAGCGGGCAAGAAAAAGGAGATCGTGCAGATCGGTATGGAAGAATTGAAGCCTCCATATCTTCTTTTCTCAAATCATATGTCCTTTATCGATTTTGAGCTGATCTCCCACGGAACCTACCCTCAGCGGGTCAATAATGTGGTCAACATCGACGGCTATTATATGCGCCCTTGGCTGATGGAATGGATCGGAGCGATCTGTACCCGTAAATTCACCACCGATTTTCATCTTGTAAAGTCGATCAAAAAGGTCACCTCGCGAGGCGACGTTCTCTGTATGTACCCCGAGGCGCGCTATTCTCCCTGCGGCATCACGTCTTACCTTCCCGACTCTCTGGGCTCGCTTGTAAAAATGAACAAGGTCCCCGTGGTAGTGGCGATCCATCACGGCAACCATCTCCATTCCCCCGTATGGAACGTTAAAAAGAAGCGCAAGGTACCGCTCCGCACCGAAATGAAGCTCCTTCTCACCGCCGAGCAGGTAAAGGAAATGACGGCGGAGGAGATAAACGTCGCTTTGAAGGAAGCCTTCGTTTACGACGAATACAAATACCAAAAGGACAACGGCATTCTCATCACCGAGCCCTATCGCGCCGAGGGATTGCATAAGGTGCTCTATCAATGCCCCCACTGCATGACCGAATCAAAAATGAACTCCAAGGGAACGGAGATCTTCTGCGAGGAATGCGGCAAGCGTTGGAATCTGAACGAGGACGGCACGCTGTCAGCCCTAGAGGGCGAGACCGAGTTTTCTCACGTTCCTCATTGGTTTGAATGGCAACGGGAGCAGGTGCGCCTACAGATCGTAAACGGCACTTACTCCTTCACCGACGAGGTGGACGTCTATTCCATGCCCCGTTGCTACCGTTTTATGCCCTTAGGCAAGGCCACGCTGTCTCACGATCCCGAAAACGGCTTCACCCTGACGGGATTCTACCGCGGCAAGCCCTACGAGATCCGTCGCACACCGTTGCAAAGCAACAGCCTGCACGTCGAATATAGCTTTCCTCACATCAAGCCCTTTGACTGTGTGGATATCTCGACCGAGAACGATTCCTTCTACTGCTATCCCTCTAAGGAAAACGTGATCACAAAGCTTGCTTTTGCCACCGAGGAGATCTATAAGCTCAGATATGCCGAAAGCAGAAGTGCCAAAACGGTGTGATGTTGATTATTTTTCTTGACAAAATTCCGCATATGTGATACAATTTTATTGTACGCATATGCGGAATTGGTTTTCTGAGGAGGGTATATGAACGAACAGCTTCTGGAACCGGTAAAATTTTATGAAAATACAGGAAAAAGACTTCACGAAAATAACGCAAAGGAATTCTACGAGGAGCTATTGAAAAGATCAGGCGTCAGCGAAGAAGAAAATCGCGCCACTGTCAAGCTGTATGATGCGGAGCAGGCGATGGCCGATCAGGTGCATAAAAAACTGAAGAAATACAAGGCTCTCCGCGTTTTTCTGATCATTCTCGCGGTGATCGGCGGCATTTTGGCTTTGTGCGGTGTGTTCTGTCTTCTCGCAGCAAACGTAATGACGGGAATCGTTCTCGCTGTAATCGGTGTCGCGATGCTGATCGTATGCCCAATCGTCATCAAGAAAAAGCTGAAGCCCTTGATCAACAGCACGGGCGAGATCTTGGAAAAGCATCAGCAAAAGGCGGCGGAGCTGCTTCAGCAGGCGCAGGCGCAGGTCGCTCCCCTTCTCGCCCTCTTTACGGAGGATGACGCAGTCCGTCTTGTGGAAAAGACGGTCCCCGACTTCTCCTTCGATCCCCGATTCACCCGATCCAACGAATCGTTTTTTGTTGACAAGCACGACTTCTGCGATATGTCCACCGCAGAAACCTCTACTGTCAACACGCTGTCGGGCAGGCTGGCGGGCAATCCCTTCCTGTTCTGTCGCCGCAAAATACACGAAATGGGCACCTACACCTATCACGGAACGCTGACGATCTCGTGGACGGAAACGACCTGCGACAGCAAAGGAAACTTGCAAACGAGACGGCGCACGCAAACGCTTCACGCCTCTCTTACCAAGCCCAAGCCCTATTATCATCAAAGCACCTCGCTCTATTTCGGCTCTCAAGCCGCTCCCGATCTTTCCTTCAGCCGTGAGCCGCAGGACACCGAGGAGCTGACCGAAAAGCAGATCGAAAAGAAGGTCCGCAAGGGCGAGAAAAAGCTAAAGAAGCATTCGGAAAAGGCGCTTGAGGAGGGAAAGAATTTTCAGGAGATGGCAAACACGGAATTTGAGGTTCTCTTTGGAGCGCTCAACCGTGACCATGAGGTACAGTTCCGCCTTCTCTTCACTCCCTTGGCACAGCGCAATATGATCGAGCTCGTCACAGATAAAGACGCTTACGGCGACGATTTTTATTTCGAAAAGCGACGCCGCTTCAACATCATCGAATCCGAGCATTCCGAATCCTGGAATCTCAGCACCTCCCCCTCCAACTACTATTCCCACGACGTTGACGTCATCCGCAAAAAATTCGTTGACTTCAATAACGAGTTTTTCAAGATCCTGTTTTTTGACTTCGCGCCTCTGTTATCGATCCCTGCTTACGTAGAGGAGCCCTGTGCCTCCCTTGAGGATATCGAGGACTACGATTGCAACTACACGTACTATGAGCACGAGGTTATGGCAAATGCCATAGATCGGCGACACTTTGTACACGAAAGAACCGCTACCGATGCAATTCTAAAGGTAGGAAAAGCCACCAAGCATAACAAAGCAGACGTCGTAGCCGTCACCGCATACTCCTATGCCACCGAGGGTAGAGTCGATTTCGTACCCGTGCGCGGCGGAGACGGACGGATTCACGGAGTTCCGGTTCATTGGACCGAGTACATACCGCTCCGCAAAACCACCAATATGGAAATTATGCCGTCTCAAAGCAATGACCGACAAAATAACACACCAATCAGCGCCTTCTTCCACGGTATGGTAGCAAGGCCTTTGGAATAAACTATTATCAGGAGGATAATTATTATGGCAAATCAGTTAGATGAACTTAGCGGCGATATCCGCGAAGAGGGTCTTGACGTAAACGTGATCGCGAAAAGAATTCCCGTAACCGTCGGCGTCGGATCAAAAATTTTCGAGGTTCTGCTCTGGGTCCTCGGTATCATCCCCGGTATCGTCTTTCTCTTTATGAAGACCAAGGCAAAGAATCATTTCCAGCAGCTTGAGCAAAAGCTTCAGCACAACGCGTCCCAGATCGACAACTATCTTGAGCAGAGAGTTGTCGTGCTTCAGAACTGCGCAAAGCTTCTTGACAAGGCGATCGATCTCGATAAGACCACCTTCGAGAACATCGCAAAGTACAGAAGCGGCAACGCAAACGATGAAGCCAGAAACGACGTGCAGGGTCAGCTTGACGCAGTTGCAAACAGCATCAACGTGGCATTTGAGAACTACCCCGATCTTAAGGCACACGCACAGATCGCCGACGCTATGAAGCAGAATATGTATCTCCAGCGTGAGATCACCGCGGCACGCGAGCTCTACAACGACACCGTCAACACCTGGAACAGAGACATTTTCTCTTGGCCCACCAAGCAGATCGTTGCGGCAAAGAACGGCTACACCACCCGTCTTCCCTTCATCGCCTCCAAGGAGATCAAGGAAAAGGCAAGAGACGTGTTCTTCTGATCTATTATCAACAAAAAACGGATCTTCACCGAAGATCCGTTTTTTATTTTTATTTTCTCCACACCTTTTCAAACTCTGCAAGAGAGGCGATATATGCGTCTCTCTCCACAGGGAAAGCCAAGCCGTGTCCCGCATCCTTGACGAAATGCAGATCCTTGATCTCCGAGGAGCAGGCTTCATAAAGCTGTTCGCTCATCTCACAAGGCACAAAAGCATCACAGTCACCGTGGACGAAGATCATAGGAACCTTACTTCTCTTCACGGCCTCCATCGGCGAATTGGATTCCAAAGAAAAACCGCCGAAAAGCCTTGCTCCAAGCTTGATAAAGGGATAGAACAGCCAAACAGGCAGTTTCATCTCTCTAAGAACCTTTTGTAAGATCTCTCGCGCGGAGGTATAACCGCAATCCGCAAGACAACAAACCACATTTGGGGGCAAATCGCTCTCACCCGATGCCATCATCACCGTTGCCGCGCCCATTGAGATGCCCGTGATAATGATCTCCTGCTCCTCGCCAAAGCGTCGGCTGACCTCCTCGATCCAACGGATGCAATCTCTGCACTCCTTGATGCCAAAGGTAACCACGCGTCCGTCGCTCTTGCCCGAGGCGCGCTGATCAACAAGCAACGCGCTCCTTCCCAATGAAAAGCAACGCTCCACACCGCCGTTCAGATCCCTCTCCGCATACCCTCTGTATCCGTGAAACAAGATCTCGATAGGCGCACCGGGCTTGTATTCATAATAGGTTCCACGAAGCGTCAGCCCGTCATCGGACTTGATCTCGATTTGTGTTTGAGGCAGTTGCCTGATCCACATGATCCAATTTTTGATATCCTCGCGGAAGACCTCGTATATCTCCCCTTCCGGAATCTCATAATTCTCTCCCTCAGGCAGCTTGCTCTTAGGCGAATAAAACACCAGCAAAAAGCATATCAGCGCAACCAGCAGGCAAATAAGCAGAAGTGCCGCCAATCCAATTGCGATCCAAATCAAAAAATGCATAAATCTCTCCGTTTTCGCTTCAAAAAGCTTTCGTTACTGATATTATAGCATTTTTCAGCGCACTTTGCAAGTGGGTAAATAAAAAAAGGGCTTGCATCGCAAGCCCTTCAAGATTTAATTAATATCCAACGCGCTCGACCTCAAAGCCGTACTGATAGAAGAGATACAGATAGCCGTCGTCCATAAACGCGCGCACCCAATTGAAGCTGCCGCTGACGGGAATGCTCTCCACCACGTGGAGATCGTAGTTGTCGAAGTGCAAAAGCACGTAATTTGACTCATTCTTATTGTAATCGTTGATTGCCAGACCGATCAGCTTCTCCTCGCGGTTGATATAGTAGGTCTTGTAATCCTCGGTGTAGAAGCCCGACGCAACCTCGTAGGCACAAACGGGTATCACCTCATCGCCATACTCCTCGTAAACCTCGACCTTCACCGAGCTCCAGGTCTCTCCTCTTCCGATTCCCAGCAAGAGGCCTTCTCCGAAGTTCACCAAGGATGAGGAGAAGCCCGCGATGGTACCCGTGTCCTTTGAGGTAATATGATCGATATCCGAAAGATCGAAGAAGAATACGGGGTCGGAAAGCTCAACAGACGTGCAAATATATGCGGCGGTGCCGTCAAAGCGCACAGAGCGTACCGACTCTCCCTCGGGCGCGAAATGCTCTACCGACGTCAAAAGCTCCATCGTGCTGCTGTCAAGAATATAGAGGCTGGCGTTGGTGTCTCTGTATTTTATAACAACTCCGATCTTCGTGCCCTCGTCGTTATACTCCTCGTTGTACTGCGACATATTGGTAGTGGTCACCACGCGAAGCATGCCGTCGTATTCGTCAAGGCTGTACTGATCCTTTACAGAGCCCGCAACGGTTGCGGTACCCTTCAGAGTAAAGCCCTCTCCAAGATAATCAAGCGCGGAGATCTCGGTCATATCCACGTAGGTTGCAAGAGTTCCCTGCTCGCTTCTGTCCTGATATCCTCTCGTGGCGTAGATCGTGCTGTCCGATACGTAAATGCTGTTGGAGTAGGACAACAGAGCGGTACAGCCGTCAAAGCTCAGGCTCTCCTGATCAAACTCGCAAATCACGGTGTAGCGGGGGCTGGTCATCAGATTGGGAACGATAATGTCACCCACGGGCACGCTGAAGGTCTCGCCTTCGACGGTGATCTGCGGCAAAAAGTTGGACTCATCGGAAAAGTCGGGATTGCGGCCAACGTAAAAGCCGCTGACCAAAAAGATCCTACCGTTGACGCTTCTCGACGAGATATACTCGCCCGAGATATTGAAAACGCTCTTTTCCTGCACGTTTTCGGGATCGCTGACGTCAAGCGTGATCACAGCCACCTGCGCCCCCTTACTGTTGATGGAGTAGGGGTAGATCAACGTTACAATATTTCCGTCGGGAGACAAATACATCTCACCCATATTGTAATAAAAGGCGCCGGGCGCGGCATAGACGGTGTCCACCATATGTCTGCCGATCTCGCGGCTGTCCTCTCCCTCAATGGAAAAGATCTGCAAGGTGTTGCCGTTCAGATAGAAGGCTCTGTCGGTGGTTCGCTTGAAAAGGTCTCCTTCAATGACACCCTGCACCTGATTGTCGGTAACCTCAACGTATTCGCCGGGGGTTCCGCTTGTGGGCTCCATTGCACCATCGGATTCGGCTTTCGCCATAAACATACCGTCGATAAAGTTTTGAACGTATTTTTCAAAATTATTCTTATCGGTAGGCTCATAGTAGGTTATCTCATTGAGCTTTTGAATAATCTCGTAATACTCGCTGTCGGCATACATCGATACGTCGGGCAGAGCGGTATTAAACGGAATAAAGAGCCAAAGGCTGATGCTGACCGCCAATATGGCGATGCAAGCCGCAAGTGCGCTCATTCTGTAAAGTCTTGCTTTTTTATTTCTTCTGATCCTCGTGGGATCGGCTTCCTCAACGTACCTTTCGTCAAGCAAGCTCATATCACGAAGCAATTTTTCCTTCTTTTTCATAACGTAACGCCCTCCTTTTCCAAATAGGCTTTCAGTTTTTCTCTTGTTCGGTGGAGCGTGACCTTTACGCGGCTCTCTGTCAGCCCAAGATCCTTTGCGATCTGCGCTACACGGCACATATACCAATACCTGCGAACAAAGATCACACGGGCATCCTCGGTCAAGGTCTCCATAAAGGCATTCAACAGCTCTCGCAAGCCGAGGATCTCATCCTCACCGGTCTCGCTCTCGGGATCAGCCAACACCTCGGCAAGCTCATCCAAGGCAACGTCCACACCGTCGCCGCGCTTTTTTGCGTGCTCATAAGCATAACGGTTCAAGGCAAGATTTCGCGTGATCTTACCTAAAAAGGTTGCCAGCTTGCTCGGTCTGTGCGGCGGCATTGCTTCCCATGCGCGCAAATAGGTGTCGTTGACACATTCCTCAGCGTCGGGATCGGAATACAGAATATTGTAAGCGATATAATGACAGTATCTTCCGTATTTCTTTTGGGTCTCTTCGATTGCGGTCTCGTTTCGTTCAAAATACATCTCCACAATGCGAGCGTCCTCCATAAGGTCACCTCCCTTTCCTTTTTTTCAAAGGCCTTTCACCTATATACACCGTTTTTGCTTGAAAAAGGTTACGTATGATTTCATTTTTTTGAAATATTTTCTGCGTTTTTCAAAAAACCTCTGCAGAGGCGATATCGCGCCCTCCGCAGAGGCTTATATTACTTTCCTTCGGTCTGCGCAATGATCATATCCTGCCAATCCTTGGAAAGTGTTGCAAATCGCGCGTTCCAGCCCGACACGCGCACCGAAAGCGTGCTGTAATTTTCAGGATGCCTCTGTGCCTCCCGCAAAAGCGATGCGTCGGCAACGTCAAGCTGCATAAAGAATCCTCCAAGAGAGCAAAAGCTCTTGATCAGCGAGGAAAGCACGTCAATGCCCCTCTCTCCCGAAAGATCGGAGGGCAAAAGCTTCACATCAAGCGCCGCACCCGTGGCAAGACGGCTGAGATCTGCCTTGCAATAAGACTTTATCATCGCTGTTACGCCCTCACGGTCGGTTCCCGGCGTGGGAGAGCAGTTTCCGGCAAGCACGTCTCCCGCAAACTTACCGTAAGGCACGGCAAGGCGGTGAGGAGCCCACTCGATCTGTCGCCCGAAGGTACTGACACCCGCAGGAAAATGATATCCGCATTCGCCGTCCATTTCACGGCAGATTTCAGCGAAATCGGACAACAGACGGGCATAGATCTGATCGATCTCATCATTATCGTTTCCGAAATAGCGATATTTGTTCAACGCATAAAGACGCAGATGCTCGTTATCCTTCCAATTGTCCCTTAAAATGGAAAGCAGCTCCGACAACGTCAGCTTTTTCTCATCGTACACAAGCTTTTTTATGGCATACAGGCTGTTCACCGTGTCTGCAAGTCCGCCGATGTGAGGAGAAATGACGTTATACACAGGCCCACCCTCGAGGTAGGACAAGCCCTTCTCTATACAGCCGCCCTCAAACAGAGATACCACGGTACAGGGCATATTTTCATACCATATCCACTGCCCGTCCGCATTCGGCTTGAACCGACCCTTGATCCCGCTTAACAGCCCCTGCGCAAAATCGCTGAGGTTGGCAATGAATCTGCCGTAAAGCGCCTCAAAGCTCTCAAAATCCACCGCCTCGGAATAATTCTCCAGCGTTTTCTGCTGAAGAATGTGCAAGGAATCAAAGGGAACGTACGAAAAACAGGTCTTTCCCGGGACCTGCACCTCCCAGCAGCCGTCGTTTGCGAAATTTCTTGCCTCACGAAGCTCGTATCCGTCCGAGGTCAGCGCGTCAAGGATCAGATCCTCATTATAAACGGCAAGCACACCACCGCCCAAGCGGATCACCTCGGAAACGCGGCGCAAAAGCTTCTCATCCGTATTCAGATTGATTCGTACCGTTGTCGGGAAATCACCGATTCCCAGCTCTTCGATAATATCAAGCACAAGATAGGTAACGTCGTTCGTTACGTCAGCGCCATCCTCATCTACGCCCGAGATCACAAGATTCTGATAATGCTGCGCATCTCCGCTGCCCACAAGCTCACCGCGGATCCACTCGCATCCCTTGATGAAAAAGTGCGCAAGGATCTCACGCGCTCCGTCAAGCGTCAGAGCTCCGTCCTCAAGATCCTTCTTGAGATACGGCCCAAGCATTTTATCAATACGTCCGATTCCCGGCCAATTTCCGCAAAGGCGAATGAATGCAAAGGTAAACCAAATACTCTGCACCGCCTCGTAAAAATTGCTTGGCGGCTCCATGGGGACGCGGCTCAGATTTTTATAATTATCGGCAAGCTCCTCTCGATCCTTCAACGCATCAAGATAACGGCTGTGCCACAGCGCAAAGCTGTCAAGGCAATTCAAGCAGCTGTGCAGGAACGGGGTTTTATCGTCGCTTGCATGAGCCTTCAGCGATTCCTCAACCCGCTTGCGAATTCCGTTGACACCGATCTTTAAAACCGTTTCAAAATCCACGGTAAGGTGGCTGATGCTCGGGAAAATATGCTTTCCTCCTACCGTCGCGGGGATCAGATGCGAGATAGCAAGCCCTAAGGTTGCGGCGCCGCTGATCAGCTCTCCGTCACAGATGCGAACGGGAGCGCTTTTTGCAATCTCGGATATAGCAAGGTCGTATTTTTCAAGGCTCGTCAACGACTCAACGCCCGCAATGCCGTCAAGCGTTATCGCGGGCGTTTTTTCGGTATCCTTGCCGTATTTGAAATGCAAGGACTCATAAGCAAATTGGCGAGTTTTCTCCGTTAACCGAACGGGGCGTACAAAAGGTGTAGCGGTATAAAAGTCCATAACGATCTCCATTCTGCTTTTCGGTAGTACAAATAATGATCGATAATTTTGCCGACAAGGCAATTTTCACGCGTGAAACAATTCAATCGTCTTTAAAAGACACAACTTCACGCTGTCTCCTTCGTATATGCAGAGCCTTTTTACAACGTCTGCTCCAAAAGCCAATCAATTACTCTTGTGTCAAGATACGCGGGATCCCAGGAGTTGTGTTGTACGTCGTCAAAGATTGTGAACTTGACGATCGCTCCGTTTCTTCTCGCTCCTCTTACCATATCGGCAGAATTGCTGATGTCAACTACCGTGTCGGCATTCCCATGAAATGCCCAGATCGGTTTGTTGCGAAAAGCATCGGCGCGCCATGCCATACCGCCGCCGCAGATCGGCGCAAAGGCTGAAAAATAGTGCGGATAGCTCATACCCATTTCCCAAGTGCCGAATCCACCCATAGACATTCCCGTTACGCTGATCCTGTCGGTGTCTACGGGATAGCTTTGAACGATCCGATCGGTCAAGGCCTTTGTCTCGGGGATCAGCTTGCTCCATACGTTGTCACAGGGGCATTGCGGGCAGAGCACGATTGCATCAAGCTCCATCATTCCCTGCTTGATATATTTTCCGATACCGATGTTGGTTGCCTTGTCAAGCTCCCCTGCACCGTCACCGCGCTCTCCCGCACCGTGCAGTGAAAGGATCAAGGGGTACCTCTTGCCCTTCTCCATATTTTCGGGAGTGAACAGCGTATATCCAAGCACCTCGTTCTCGCTTCTCAAAACGTCTGATCTGATCATATTCGAAACCCTTTCCTTTCGTGAGAAGCAAGCGTTATACGGTTACTTCTCCGAATTTTTCTTTAATCTCTCTATTTCCTTTTCCTTGTTCCAAAGATAGCTGAACCTCGCCTCAATACCAGCACGTATGCGCTTAATATTCTCCTTATGTCTGAATAGGATCACCGCCGCTACGGCAAGCAGAATGGCTGCTCCGATCAGATCGCGACGCATAATGCCGTACGTCACCGAAAAGATCACCGATGCAGACATCGGAACAAAGCACAAATAACCGGTCACAAGCACGATCACAGCCTCAACTGCCAACATAATCAAAAAAACGCGCCAATCAAACATCAGGATCATACCGCCAAGGCAGGCAAGCCCCTTGCCTCCGCGAAATCTCATATAAAAAGGAAAGATATGGCCCAGAATACAGGAGGAGCCCGTCAGCACAAAGGAAAAAGGCAGGCCGGGGAAAATAGCTCCCGTCAACCAGATCGCCAAGCAGGTCTTCGCAATATCCAACAGGGCGCATATAACCCCCACTAACTTACCAAACACGATCAACGCATTGGACGCTCCCGCATTTCCCGATCCGCGCTGTCTGATATCAAAGCCCTTCAGCTTGGACAAAATATACGCGGGATTAAACGCGCCGATCAGATATCCGATAGAAACACAACCCAAATACTCCATTTTACCCTCCGGTCATAACATTTGCTGTCATAAAATAGCATATATTTACATTATATACACTTTTATAAACTAAAGATTAACAAAACAGCCGATGCGCCGAAGGATATCACGCAGCACGCGGTATTTATTGAAAAGTATTCTGCGGTCTTTGTCTTATTTTAACATATTCCGCTTGAAAAATCAACCCCTTGCGCTCTATAGAGCAATTTTTTCTTTACAAATCATCCTCCATATGGTATAATAAAGCATCAAGCCTTTTGGAGTATCATAATGAAAGAGAAAAAATTATTGATAACGGGATTCGACCCCTTTGGCGGAGAATGCATCAACCCCTCCTTTGAGGCGGTGCGTCTCCTGCCCGACAAAATAGGAGCTTTCACTTTAACAAAAGCAGAAATTCCCACAGTATATGAAAAAGCTGCACAGCTGGTGCTTGAAAAAGCCAACGAAATACTTCCCGATGCCATCATTTGCGTCGGTCAGGCAGGAGGACGGGATGCCATCACTCCCGAGGTCGTGGGGATCAATCTGCGTGAAGCAAGCCTTCCCGACAACGCAGGCGTAACGTATGCAGGTGTTATGATTGAAGAAAACGCGCCTGCCGCGTATTTTTCCACCCTCCCCGTCAGAGAAATGGTTTCCGCAGTAAAGAATGCAGGCTTTCCCTGCCGCCTTTCCTATTCCGCGGGAGCATTCGTCTGCAACGACACGTTGTTTTCGCTTCTCCATCACTATCGGGATTCCGATATCCCCGTAGGATTCATACACGTTCCGTTTTTACCCGAGCAGGCGAAGAACAGCGCGCCGAGCCTCCCGCTACAGAGCATCGTAGAAGCTCTGCAGACAGCGATCATCGCGCTTGACAATTCCATAAAATAAAAAAAGATACTCGAACAGCGTACCTGCTCGGGTATCTTTTTTACTTTTCATAATATCAACGGGGGATATTTTCAAATATAGGATGCTCTCCGTTTTTGTGCGCCGTTTCCAAATCCTGCACCGATCTGACCGTCCAAACAAACTTTGGCGCCCGATAAAGACCTGTGGTCAATTTTACGGGGAGCGAGCTGCGATCGATCCGATTAAACGCAATAAAATTGGGCTTCGCAAGGAAATTGAGCAGCATCAAGCTTACCGCAACGTTGATAACGGTGGCTTTTTTCTTGTCGCGGCAGGCATTGGTATAAAGCAGACCGCGATAGGAATCGGGCAGATACTTTTTCATATCCTTGATCAGCAAGGGGTTAAAGGATTCAATGCAATAGCTTCCCTTGTAAGCGGACAGCAGCTCCGCAACCTTGGGACAAAGCGAGGTGTCAAAATTCTCGCCCTTCAGCTCCACAAGGATCGGCACCCTTCCATCTATCAGCGACAGCACCTCTGCAAAGGTAGGGATCGTCTGATCGGTTCCCGCGAGTGACAGCTTCCGAAGCTCCTCGGCAGACAGCTCGCAGAGCTTTTTATCCACACCCGTCATACGAATCAGCGTGTAATCGTGGAATACCATAACCTCTCCGTCCCGCGAGAGCTGAACGTCAAGCTCGATACCATAGCCTTCCCTGCAAGCAAGCTCAAATGCCGCAAGAGAATTTTCGGGCAGACCCGCTGTGTTCCCGTCATGCAGACCTCTGTGTGCATAATCGCAGAGCAAGGCTTCATCCTGAGGCTTTTTGCCTGCGGGACGGATAAACAGAAGCAGGTACAGCAGGGCAAGAATAAGGAAAAGCCCCACAACAGTTGATAAAATAATCCAGAATATCAGCATATCAATCGTCAATATCAAGATGCTCAAGCGCACTCTTCTTTTCAAGAACCTTTGCGTCACCGTGCTTTACGAAGAACATCGTAACGAAGGAGAACGCCACGAACGCAGTACCAAAGGCAAAGAACATAACACGCATACCAAACAGATCATAGAGCAAGCCCGAAAGAATGGGAGCTATGATCTGAGCGGACATGGATGCGGTGTAATAATAGCCTGTGTACTTACCTACGTCGCCGCCGCGCGCCAGCTCAACTACCATCGGGAAGGAGTTAACGTTGATGGTCGCCCAGCCCATACCTGCGAGAATAAACACGGGATACATCAGAAGCTCGGGGGAATTGGGGGTGATAAAGTTACCTGCAAAGAAGGCGGTGGCAAGCATCAGAATACCTGCAAGGATCGTCTTTCTTCTGCCGAATTTTGAAGCGATCACACCTACGGGAATGTAGGAAACGATTGCAGCTGCTTGCGCAATGATCAATGTGAAGTTGTAATCGAAGCCGAGAACGTTGCTGGCATATACGGAGTATTTACTTGTGATGGAATTATAGCCTACGTACCAAAGCGCAACAGACGCCAGAATCAGGAGCAGAGATTTCAGCTCGGGCTTTGAAAGCTTGCGCTTTTCCCCGCTGTCGGCGGGCTCGGGAGCGTCTTCAAGACCAAGTCTTACGGTCTCCTCTTCCATTTCCTGCGCCCACTTCTTCTCTTTTACACTGATGAGGAAGATCACAAGTCCCGTCAGCATAATTGCAATCACCGCAAGCACGTAAGGCGTGTACTGCATATAGTGGTTCTTCGACGTTGCAAAAACCATACCCAAAACCAGCACGAGAATACCGCCCGCGGTTCCCGTCAGATTGATAATGGCATTGCCCTTGGAACGCAATGGCTTTACAGTTACGTCAGGCATAAGAGCCACCGCAGGAGAGCGGAAGGTCGCCATAGCGATCAGCACAACGAGAAGCGTTGCGATAAAGCCAACGAGAGGCAGAGGATTTTCCATAGTCAGCTCAACGGTGGTCTTTCTGACAAGCTCGGAGAAAGCCTCGGCAGACATATCCCCTGTGATTCCCTTCATCTCGGGAATACCTGCAGCGATAACACGCGCCAGCTGATAGTTGTCGATAAAGGTAAGCGCGACAAACGCGATCATCGCGGCGATAGAGCCGAACAGGATGAAGGGTGTACGCTTTCCAAAGCGCGTATTGACCTTATCGGAGAGTGCGCCGAAAATCGGAAGCATAAATACCGCGAGAACGTTGTCGATCGACATAACCGCGCCCGATGCCGTTTGGGGCAGGCCGAAATGGTTGGTCAGGATCAGCGGAACGATCGCGTCGTACGCCTGCCAGAAGGCGCTGATGAGAAAGAATGCCATACCAACAAGAATGGTACGCTTGTGATTGAGTTTCATAACCGTTTCCTTTCAAAATTTCATAAGGGACGACCCTTTTGAATTAGTATATCACATTTTCATCAAAAAAGCAACAAAAAACACGAGAAAATCTCCCGTGTTTTTTGTTATTTTGTGAACATTTTGCGTTATGGAAACATTTTATTCATCCTTGCTTCCCGCACCGTTGCCCTTTATTCTGAAAAGTCCGTCCAATCGCACCATCGCCACAACAGAGGAGATCAGAATGCCCAAATGGACGCAGAACATCACGTAGGATCTGGTATAAAGATCATACGCCAACCAAAAGGAGGGATTCAATGCGCCCCAGATGCGGAAGACAGAGGGCTTTTCCTGCACAAGGCTGACGGAAAAGCAGACCGCGGCAAAGGCAGGCAGCAGCTCCATCAGGTCTCGGGTCATTACAATATTATAAGTCGAGCAGGCAACGTAAGCGCAAATAAAGCCAACGATCACCGCAAGATGGGGCTTGCGCTGCCTTTGGCTATACAAAAACATAACCACAGACTGAATAATGGCAAGCGCACTGACGATAGCGCCCGTATCACCGCCCAACAAAAGATAGTTGGATGAGGCAAGCAGATTGACGATGATCTGAAACAGAAGGATCGTCTTCATATTTTTAAACTGCATCAAAAGGATTGCCAACACGCCCGTTACGACGCTGATGCCCTGGGCAATATAAAACGCAACTTGTGGATCCATACATAACTCCTGTCAATTTAAACGTTACGAAACGATTATATCACTTTTTTTAATAAAAATCAATATCTATTTTATGATTTTCTCTGCTATTGAGGCATCTGTGCTCCTGTTTTCGATTTCCGCGTTATTTTCTTTGACGATTCTATTGACAAGCCCTGCCTTTTGTTGTAAAATAAAGACTATATTCATTCAATGCATCAATTTGTAAATGGAGTTAAATCTATGCAAAAGAACGCCAATCAAGGATCACGCATCAGCGTCAGATCCTTTGTAACAGCCATCATCGTGATCTTTATTCTTATGGTCGCGTGTTATATACTGACCCTTGTGATCCCATCGGGCGAATATCAACGCGTCCCTGACGGCAACGGCAATATGGTCGTTGACACGGAATCGGGCTTCTCTTATATTGAGGGGGGCATTCCTTTTTGGAAATGGGTGCTTTCCCCGATCCTTGTTCTCGGCGCGGAGGGTAACGGCGCGCTGATCGCGGTCATTGCCTTTCTGCTTGTGATCGGCGGTATCTTCACAAGCCTTGAGCGATGCGGCTTGATGAAATATATGCTTGACAAAATGGCAAATCGCTTTGGCGGTGTGCGCTACCGTTTGTTGGCGTTGATCACGTTTTTCTTTATGGCGCTGGGCTCAATGGTAGGCTCCTTTGAGGAATGCGTTCCGTTGGTTCCCATTGTAGTGGCGCTATCCGTAAAGCTGGGTTGGGACACCTTCACGGGAATCGGTATGAGCCTGCTGGCAGTAGGATGCGGCTTTGCAGCAGGCATCTGCAATCCCTTTACGGTCGGCGTGGCACAGCAGCTGGCGGGACTTCCGATGTTTTCCGGTGCGTGGCTGAGAGTATTCGCATTCTTTTTGATATATCTCCTTTTGCTTGGATTCCTTTATTTTCATTGCAAAAAGATCGAAAAGCCCCTGCAGACGGCTGATTATGAAAACGATTTCACAGCCGACAAGCAGATGGACCGCGGCACTCTTTGCTTTGTGCTGATCCTCGGCGCGGGAATATTCACCGTTCTTCTGGCAGGATTTCTCCCCGCTCTGCAGGATTATACTATGGTGATCGTTGCGGTAACCTTCCTGATTGCCGGAATCGTCGCCACGCTTGTGTCGGGTATGGGCGGCAAGATGCTTGCCAAAAGCGCACTTGGCGGTGTGGTCAGCATCTTTCCCGCGGTGATTATGATCTTGATGGCATCCTCCATCAAATATACGTTGCAGGAGGCCGGCGTTCTTGATACCGTCCTTCACGGTGCGGTCCGGCTCGCCAATGCCCTGCCAAGCTGGTCGGTGGTTCTCTTCATCTATCTGATCGTCCTCGTAATGAACTTTTTCATTCCATCCGGCTCCGCAAAGGCATTTATGCTGATCCCGCTCATCGTGCCGATGGCTCAGATCTTCGGGATCTCCCCACAGCTCTGCATTGTCGCCTTTGCCTTTGGCGACGGATTCTCCAACGTCCTCTACCCCACCAACCCCGCCCTGCTCATCAGCCTCGGTCTCGTGGACACAAGCTATGGTGATTGGTTTAAGTGGAGCTGGAAATTCCGGGGCTTGAATCTGCTGTTGACCTGTCTCATACTCCTCTTCGGCCTTGCCGTAGGGTATTGAAGCATATAAAAATTAACCGATAGCGGCATCAGCCACTATCGGTTAATTTTTATATGCATTTAACAGTAAGAATTTTTCTGCACAGCGGCTTCGTCTGTCATAGGTCTTGAATCAGACTATTCAGAGACTTCAACCTCTTCAAAGAAGTAAAGAAGCACCAGCGTTGAAGGATCCTTGGTAGGAACTGCCGCAAGTACGACGTCGACGGGAGCTTCAACGTCCGAAATGTCAATCACAAGACCTGAGCCCACACCAAGCTGAAAACGAGCATTTTTTCTTGATGCTTCGCCATCGGGGAAAGTGATGCCTGCGCGCGTTTGTGCCGCATTCAAAATAGCGTCGGTTGCTACGGCAACGTCGCCGCCACAATCTGCCCAGGTCTTGCCGCCGTCGGTCGAATAAACGTATTTTTCAATGCCGCCATCCACACAGCACCAGCCCGCCACGTTTAAAATACCCGTTTCGGACGCTGTGAGACCGCTGATGGTATAGATTCCCTTGGACGCGGAATGCGGTATCGAAACCGATACGTCATTTATCGTATCGAGATTAGCTCCGTAGCGCAGGGTTGAGGCGGTATATCCCGATGCGGGATCGAGATAGGTCTTCTTTGCAACCTGACCGGTGGTTACGTCGATCTCGGATTTCACACCGTTTTCATAAAGGTTTACTGTCTTTGAGATGCCGTTTTCAAGCCAACATATCTTCGAAAGATCGGAGTCGATGCCAACGTAAGCAAGATCGATATAGGTGCCCGAATTTGAAAATACCTTGTTGAATATATCTATCCTCAGAAGCTTGGTGTAATATTTGCCGTTTTGATCTACGTAGGTTATGGCAGAGCTTGCCTTGGAAAGATCGATCACGTCAACGTGCCATTTCCCATCGGCTATGGGAGCATGATAGAAATTACCCGATTGGGTCGCGACCTTTGTTTTCGTGCTTGCAAAGATCTGCAGGTTTCCGATCGCTTCGGGATTGTCCGTCGGGATCCTGTATTTAATGACCAGATACTGACCCTTGGCAGACATCTCGTTATCCTCCGAGAAGAAGGTGTAATAGCCTTCAAGCGCGGATGTGTTGACGTAAACGCGGGTATAGGGGAATTTTTCATCGTTTTCGATGAGCTCGGCTTTTCCGAAGGTCTTGGAATTCTGGGTGACAAAGCTGTGAATCTCGAGATTGTCGGTAAAGATATTGAGGCGATCGGCTGTGTCGTCGCGCTCGGGCTCTTCAGGCCATCCCGCAAAATCCTCGTCAGCGGAAATGCGGAAGGTCTGACTCTCACCTTCCTCCATAGTCACAACGAAGGAATAAGAATAGGTTCCGTCACCGTCATAGTTGACCATATAGCCGTCGTAGTAGTGGTGAAGTCCCTTGACGGGGTTATTTTTTGAGCTCAGCACGTATTCAACCCATTCTCCGTTTTCATCAAGCCTTTCTACCTTTGGAGAAGTCAGCTTTTCAAAGCCGAAGATCCTGACCGCAACGTTGTTTTCACCTCCCGAAAGAGTAAAGGTAGCGGTCTTACCGTCACGGCTCTTGATCTTGGGAAGGAAGGGGCTATCGAGGATTTCATCGGTTTCGCTGGTAACGGTCAAGGGGTTCAGAAGGGTGTTTTCCCTTACGTCACGAACGTTTTTGTCCATATAGAGCGTGCCGTCCTCAAGGGTCATATCGTATTCGTAATTCTTGGGGGTCGCGTTAAGATCGAAGATGCCGTCCTCATATTGCTGAGAGCCCCAAGGCATGAGGATCGCGTTGATCACGATTCGGTCGCCCGCCTTGAAATTGATACTTCCCGCTTCATTGAGCGTAAGCGTGACGTAATCCTTGCTGTTTTTAATAAGGAAATTATAGTCCTTCTTCTCACCGCCGATCGTAAAATCGGAGTTGTAAATCAGAAAAGCAACGTTGGCATAACCCTCGGCGGAGGTGCTTTCCCTGTTCCAATCGGGCATCATAAAGAAGGAGAAGTAAGGGCAGTTATCTCCGAGAACGTATTCGAGAGTGCGCACCTTATCCTGATTGGAATCCACCACACGGGATACGTTGTTTTCGTCGAGATATCCCAGCTTCTTATAGGATCCCTTCGAATCGTTGTCGGTGACGCTGTAAAACTCAAAATTGTCCTTGAATCTTTTAATCGTCAAATCCTCCAAAAATTCGTATTCGACGGTATAGTAGGTTCTGTTCTCGTCGGTTTGTGGCATTTCCATGTGGGTATAGGTCACTTTTATCTTGCCATCGTCGGAAAGATGGCTCATTTTGACCTCCGCATAGGTGGGGCCATAGGACACGATCTCATTTTCGTAGTTTTCCGTCAGATATTTTCCGCCTTCAGCGTCGGTATAGCTGAGCCACGTGTGCTTTCCGCAGCTGTTGTGCTGAGGCAGATTGGAGTAAAAAGGCGCCGACATAGATCTGAAATCGGGCAAGGTAGTGATATTGGATTTTTCCACCTCGGCGGTAGTTTGCCACGGGAGAATGCAGTTGGTTTCGGTAACTCCTGTGGAGAGATGGTAATAGGGACAGTGGAACGGGATCTGAGAAAGCTGTTTCAGAGGATAGTTGCCCCAATTCTGATAAAGATTGATCACCGTATAGCTATGCTCTACTCCCGCTGTAAGCGGCAGCCAGAACATTACCTCGTCAAATTCGGGGTCGCTTATGTTAAAAAGATTGCGCTCGCCCTTGGCCTCGGAGTAATTCTTGCTGACCTCCAAGGGCACGGGAAGAAGCATCATATTCTCGTCCATCAGAGTCGCGCACTCAAGAAGTCCGCTTTCTCCCGCCGTCATAAGGTAGATCTCACGGTCTGTGTCGGAGCGGACGGTGAAGTTGACCTTGTAGTTTTTCTGAGGATCATTGTAAGGCGTGTAAAATCCTCCCGAGGGGGTATCGACCGAGAAAACGTAAATGCCGCGCTTCGCGTCATAACCGAGAAATTCTGCGCTGTCCGAGTTCTCGGCAGATACGCTGATATGATCGTCGGTCAAAGGATTGCGTTCAAGCTTCGTTTCCTTGACGAATTCATCAAAATCGTGACTTTCATCGGTATAGATGCGCTGACCGAGATAGAAATCGTTTCCGTTGTTCACAACACCCTGGGCGTGGACGTAAAAGCCGTTCGCGTCCTTCTTTTCGGTATCGATGGAGGGGATGATCACGCCCGCAGTACCGTCCTGCAGAGTGGGAGTTCTCGTTTGCTCGATCACATATATTCCATTATTCTCGGTTACGGTGATCTTGCCTGCGATCTCATCCTTGGGTAGAATAAAGCCGAAGATGCCCGCACTCTTGATGTCAAATCCCACCGCTACAATGCTGTCCCAAGAGGAAACCGCATCAAGAGAGGTGTAGGTCTTGCCATCATCGGTCACGATCATTATTTTTGCAACCGTAGATTTATCGATTTCGGTGAGCATTCCCACTTCGACGATATTATCGATCCTTTCGGTGGTTGCGAATTGGATCGCGTGGTGCATTTTATCGGAGTATACGTGAAAATGACGGTTGATGCTGAGAGCGGAGGGCTCACTTGGAGCCTTGCCGAGAATGATTCTTTGAATAGCGATTCCGGAGTTCTCTTCACCGTTGGGATCTATGCGGATTCCCGTGAGAGCGGAAGCTGTGGAATAGCCCGGAATCGATGCAAGCGGAACCTGATAAACGTGAAATTCACCGTCATTGACCGTTTTGACGCTTGTGGCCTGCACAGCCTTGAAGCCGTCACCCAAGTTGAGCATTATCTGAAATCTCGTTGTGTCTCCAAAGCTCTTGGCAACAATTGCGATCACATCATTTTGATTCGTGCTGTATTTGATGTCTTTTTCAAAAGTGAACTTCGGATCGAATCGGGTGTCGGACTCTCCGGGTGCCTGTATCGTATAATAAACGGCATCCTCCCCGCCCTGCGCAACGATTTGATTCACGCTGCTCAGCTGCGCCTCAAGATCGATTTCGGTGGGATCGATAAGGTCGCATCCGTCTGCGGCAAAATTCTGAAATTCGAATAATCCCTCATAATAGTAATAACCAAAGCGATAGAGATTTACCTCGGCGCTCACGGTGGAATTTGACGCGTAAAAGGTTGTAATATTGCTTCCGTTTTTCGTGCGGACAAACACATCCATCGTGTTGCTGACGTAGGATGCTCCTTGGGTATTCTTGATAGACTCAACCAACTGATCGTCGCCGTCTGAGCGAGCGTAGGTCATCGTCATTTCCGTGTTCTGTATGCTGTAATGGGTACGGTTGGCATCGGTGAAGAATGCCTGAACACCATTTGCAAGGCGGTTTGCGTTAAAAACCAGCTTTTCGGTAAGTGTTTTGGGCTCTCTGACGGTTACAGAAGCCTCTCCGCTGTCGGTTTCCTCTTCGGAGGAATCGTTTTCGCTATCAAGCTCGGTTTCGCTCGGTTCCGCTTCGCCATCGGTTTGCCCGCTATGATGCGTTCCCCCCTTGCAAGCGGAAAGAGCTCCGCAAAAAAGCCCGATCACAAGCAAGAGAGAGGGCAGCGTTAAGTAGGTTTTTTTCATAATTATCTTCCTTGAATTTTTATTGAAATCCCCCGAAGGATTCATTTTGCCGTTCGGGGGATCTTTTCGGGTAGTTGATTCAGTATTGAATGATCGAATTAACCGAGACGGTCAACCTCTTTCATAAATTTACTGATCTTTTTATTGGAAGAGCTCAGCTTGGAGTTTACGTAAGAAGCAAGATTCTGAGTCGCGTTGACCCAAGTCAGCTCGGGCAGCATATAGAGCCAATTGCCGGAAGCCTCGGTATATGCCTGTCCGAATTCGGAGCAGATGGTACCCCAAACCAGGTCAAGCATCTGTCTGTCGAGAGGAACGTCCGCTACCTGCTTGCCAAGCAATTTCTCATAAAAGGTAATATTTACGTCCTCGCTGAAGAAGGACAGCATTTCAAGGGTTTCGCCAACCATAGTGGGATCAGCGGAATAAGAGGGTACGCACAGGTAACCGCCCCACTGGAGATGGCGGTAACCGATATCCTTTTGTGCTTCATCGTACATAGGATAAGGAAGGATTCCGAATTCCACTTCGTAGTCACAAAGATTGGGAAGATCGTTGGTGCTGATAAGATTCATAAGCGTACGCTCGGAATGAAGCGGGACTAGCGGGGTTGATTCGACTCGATAACGGAACCAAGCGTAGTCGGAGGCAACCATAGTCGAAAGCTTTTCAACGAGATCGGCTGCTTTCGCCTGATTCAGCTCATTGTAAACGGAAACCTCGTACGTACCGGCTTCGTTCATGCTGATATAATTCAATCCGCTTGCGTGGAGGAAACCGATGAAAGGAACCCATTGAACGCCTGTAATACCGAAGGTGTCATCCTCGGTCTTACCGTTAGCTGTAGCGTCAACGTAGACGGTGCTTGCAAGATTGATCATCTTGTCCAACGTCCATTGGTTGTTTTTGACCATTGAATATACGTCGCTGTCAAGAGCATCTCCGTACTGATCCATCATAACCTTGTTGAAAGCAATGACGTGCGTATACAGGATATTGAAATTGCTGTTTCCAAGATACATATGGTCGTTAAGGGAGAGACCTTCCATGAAATTCATATTCCAGTAATCGCTGTCAAGATTGATTTGATCGATTGTTTTAAAGTCGCGAAGGTAATTACCGGTTATAAGCGCCTCAACACCCTGATGCACGTGCGAGAGCATCAATTGAATAGAGTCATCCTTGTTTTTGACCGACGTTTTAAATGCTTCGGTATAGGTCTGAAAGTTTCCTGCGTCGGAACCGACGATCTCAACACCCAGATGAGCATAAACCTTTTCCTGTCTTGCGTAAATCGATTCGGAAAGCGCATCTCCCAAGCTTTCCTCCACCCAATGGAAGTAAGGCTTATTAGCGTCTCCCTGAATGTAAATGTGGAAGGTTGCGCCATAATCCTTTTCCGCAATATCGGGGAAATATTCGGTTTCGGTTTCCGATATGGATTCCGTTACTGCGGTTGCTTCCCCTGCGTTTGTGTTGACGCTTTGATTTGTTTCAGCATCCGTGGTATTTTCTGTTGTACTACTGTCACAAGCGACGAAAGCTGAAGTAAGCATAACGAGTGCTAAGACGAATGAAATAATTCTGTTGTACTTTTTCATAATACAGCACCTTTCTTTCAATATATTTTGCACGTATTTTAGGCCCTTTTAATACGTATCAATTGATTTTATTATATCTTATCAAAAATGATTTGTATATAACAAATTTGCTTTTTGTTTGCGAATTAAAGCCGATCTTGAGCACGGTGAATGCCAAAGATTGCTTGATAAAGCTATGAAAAAAAGCCTTGGTATCAAAACCAAAGCTTGCTTTGATCCTTCTGTTCTCCGGGTCTTTTCTCACAAACGCTTCGCGTTTGCCCGCCCTGTTGCGTTGCGGGGATGGGATTTAAACCTCGTCACTGCGAGCAAAAAGAAAAGGCAACACTCTTCTCTGCAACTTTAGCGGAGAAAATAATTTCATAACGTAGGGCGGGGGCTTGCTCCCGCCGCTTCGTTTTCATAAAACGATAACTCATTTTATAGGGTCGACCATTGGCGTCCGTTTTTGATTTGTTAAGAATATTCTTTCGGCGGGAGCAA
>JAFTRQ010000107.1 GCA_017462125.1 Clostridia bacterium
GGTCTCGGTAGCCGCAGGCTCTGTGGTCTCGGTAGCCGCAGGCTCTGTGGTCTCGGTAGCCGCAGGCTCTGTGGTTTCGGTAGCCGCAGGCTCTGTGGTTTCGGTAACCTTAGGCTCCGTTGTTTCGGTATCCTTAGGCTCCGTCGTTTCGGTAGCCGCAGGCTCCGTCGTTTCGGTAGCCTCGGTAGCCTCGGTTTGCGTAATGGTAGTTCCTATAGTGTCTTCTGTCTCGACCTCTGTTGCTCCGACAGTCGTATCGTCCTTCTTATCGGACGTATCACACGCTGCCATACCCAGAATCATCGAAACAGAAAGTACGATGAGCAAAAATCTCATCCAGATGCTTTGTTTCATTTGGGATTCCTCCTGAAATTTTTTATGTAAATTCGTGTTTTTGTATAGACTTACAAAAAAGCGGTTACATTTTTGTCATATCGCACAAAATTACGCTTTACAGTATATTAAGAATACCACAAAATACTAAATTTGTCAATAGTAAAATGCTCAGCATTTCAACAATATTAACAAAAATGCACGTCAGATATAAAGAAATTATCATCAAATTCGACATTGCTGTAATCAGCCGTCAACCCGCAACGCTTCAGCAAATCGATTTTCAATCCAAATAGCAAAAAGATCTGCCAAACTCGACAGATCTTTTCATTAAATTTATAAGCTGTCTGCATAAGCCGTAGCCAACGCGTCGCAACGCTCGTTATACGGATGACCGTTATGTCCGCGCACCCAAACGAACTCTACCGTATGCCTTTCCAGCAACGCAGATAAGCGCTCCCAAAGGTCAACGTTCAACACCGCGCTCTTATCGCTTTTGCGCCAGCGGTTGCGTTTCCATGATTCCAGCCAACCCTTTTCAATGGCATTGACTACATACTGTGAATCCGTAGTCAAGATGACATTACAGGGCTCCTTGAGCGCTGTAAGTGCGGCAATTACCGCAGAAAGCTCCATTCTGTTATTTGTGGTCATTCTCTCTCCACCGGAAAGCTCCTTTTCTCTGCCTCCGTAAACGAGAATGGCTCCCCATCCTCCCTTGCCGGGATTTCCCCGACAAGCACCGTCCGTATATATTTCTACTCGTTTCATGCTTTGATTCCTTAATTTTCTTTATTACGTTGTCCACGTTAACTTCATTATAGCATCCATTGGCAAAAAAATCAAGATGTATTTTTATTGTGCTCTGTTTTTCAAGGCAGCATCAATAGAATTCCTTAAAATTTGATAAAATTCGACTTTCCTCCTTGACAATCGTTAACAATTCCTATATAATGTTAACATAGAGTTATAAAAACCCATAAGGAGTTTGATTATGGATACCGAAGTAAAAGCACCACAGACAGACACAAGTCTTGAAAACGAGCCTGCCAAAGCCCCCCAAAAAAGAAAGCGTCGACTTGGCGATCGCCGTGAAGGAAGAAGAATCCGCACCTTGGACGGTCTGCACGTAGCAATGCCCTTCATTATGGAGACCCGTGCCGATGCGTGCAATACCTTCGCAGAGGAACTCAACATCACCTCCGCAGATGAATTCGTACAGAATCAGCTCATCTCCGGCAACGAAGGCTTCTCTATGCTTCACGTCATCCTTGCCGCATATGTCAGAACGGTAGCAATGTATCCCTACCTGAACCGTTTCGTCAGCGGACAAAGAATCTACTCCCGCAATGACATAGAAGTGATTATGACCGTAAAAAAATCGATGAGCTTGGACGCACCCGAAACCTGTATCAAGGTCAAATTTGATCCCGCCGACACAATTTTCGACGTCTATGATAAATTCAACGTAGCGGTCTCATCCGTCAATTCCGGTGACGATTCCGAAACGGGCACCGATAAGGTCAGCGGATTTTTCCGCAAATTTCCCCGTTTGCTCTTCCGTTGGACCGTCAGACTTATCAATGCACTCGATTATTGGGGTCTCTGTCCCAAGGCACTTATGGATGCGCTCCCCTTCTGGGGCTCTATGATCATCACAAGCATGGGATCTCTGGGAATCAAGCCCATTTACCATCACCTGTATAATTTCGGAAACCTCCCTGTTTTCGTCTCCTACGGTATCAAGCGCCGTGTAACTACCCTTGACCACAAGGGTAACGTAACCACCAAAAAGGTGATTGATATGAAGGTCGTAACCGATGAGCGTATCTGTGATGGCTATCAGTATGCAACAGCCTTTAAATATTGGCGCAAGCATATCGAAAACCCCACGCTTCTCACACAGCCGCCCGAAACCGTAAACGAGGACATCGATTGATTATCAAAAGGGTCGCCCGCAAGAGGCGACCCTTTTCTCATTATTCATTCTCTACTATTTGTTTATTTTTCTATCTTACATTTCTTTTTTAACAATTAATACAATCGAACCGCCACTACGCCATATTCGCTGATGTTCAGCAAGAGGCGTTTTTTCATTCCGGATATGGGAATAGGAGCGGCACAGACAAGATCCTTCACGCCGTCCAGCATATAAACGTCCGCGGAATACAAGCTGTCAGGAATACCCTCAAGCCGAAGGTCAATCACTCCGCATCCGCCAAAGGAAGCGATCAGCACATATCCCTCTCCCCGATCCGAAAGTGCCGCGCCCGCATAGATTCCCGTATGAGAAAAGCCTTCAATCTGATTGCTTTCGCAAAAAACTGCTTGTCTTGCCCGATACAAATCTCCGTACGCCTTAAAGGCATAATACGGCTTTTGCGGATCGCCGAAGCGATTACAGAGAGCGCACCAAGGAGAAAGCATCGGTTGTGCGTCATAAAAGCATGCTAGCTTCACCTCGGGAATCGCAGAAAGCCGAAGCATTAACGCAGCATCGTACGCCGCGCCTTCAATCGAAGCCTGCGCTTCGAACATTTGCCTTCTGCAAGCAGAGTTCATTTCTCCGCTGCCTTCCAGAACGCGCTTAAGTGAAAGCCCTTGAAGAGCACGCTCCGAAACATAATTCCATTTTCCGATAATGATCTCGATATCCTCGCCAAGGTTCTTCGCGTAAGTAACCATCTTGCCAATCCCGTCCGCTACACGCTCCGGGTCCGAATCAAAGCAAGAAACTGTCAGGAAATCCAAGGGGATATGATTCTTATGACAGAACCGCACAAATTCCCGCGCGGCACCGTCAAGAGAATGAAAGCACATACCGCCTATTTTGACACTGTCGTCCACAAGCTTCACCGCGTTCGCCAAGGAAGCGTACACCTCAAGCTCGCGGCGCAACCCGTCACCGTCCGCCTCGGGGTCATGATACCAAGCCTCAAAATATTCAATTCCAAGAGCAAATCCGCCTGCCCAATAGTCGTTGTAATGTTTCACGATATTGCCGCATACACGAGACAAAATGCTAAGATCCTCACAGTTCGCCGCTTTTTTCTCCCGACAAAGCATATCGTAGCTTTCTCCAAGTCTGAACAGCACACGAGCTCCCGCGCGGTAAGCCGCCTCGACATACTTATCCGTCCAAGCAAAATCATAATTCTCGGGCAATGCGGGATCGGCATGAAAATCGCGAAAAATGCGCGACACGTCCACCGCATACGCAGATATTGCCGTGTCGGTACCGTCAAACCTGACGAATGGCACACCGATCTCGCGAAACAGTTCGGTCGCATCCGCACCGTACGACACCGGTCCGTTACACATACCGTGCATCGGCTTGATCTCGCCCGCAGGAATCGAAAAATCCACCGTGACAGTTGCGTGCTGTGGCCGCGGCTTGACTTTTTTCTCGTTCGATACAGCTTTTTCAGGCTTGAAACATGCCTCCGCATCCGCCTTGCCCTCTTCTTCTTTCGGCACGTCACCTGCAAGCTGCTGACGGTGCTTTTCCTGCTCCGCTTCATACAAAGCCACTCTTTCACCTGCCGTAAGCGTGTTTTTCGGCTTGGGTTTTCTCGGCATTTCCGCACCTTCCTTCTACATCTTGTTGATATTTGTTACAAATTGTTTGTACTTTGATCAGAATGCCCACAATCCGTCAACAAAAATCGGGAACTCACTTCCATCACGCTTTATACCGATGATGGAGAGATCCTTCGTGCCGATCATAAAGTCAACGTGGAGTCCGGAATCGTTGATGCCCATCTCGTGCATCTCTTCCTTCGTGTATTTTTGATAATCGACCACAGTATTTGTAAAGCCCTCTCCGATTGCAAAATGGCAAGCAGCGTTTTCATCAAACAGGGTCTCGTAGAACATAATACCGCTTTCACGAATGGGGGAGTTATAAGGAACAAACGCACACTCTCCAAGCATCGACGCGCCTTCATCCATAGACACCATCGTTTTCAAAAGTTCTTCATTCTTTTCCGCATGAACCTCAACGACCTTACCATTTTCAAAGCGCATGCTGAAATTATCAATAATTTCTCCTCTCCAGGAAAGAGGCATGGAGGAATACACAATTCCTTCTGCAACGCCCGCCTTGGGAGAAGTAAAGACCTCCTCCGTGGGGATGTTCGGATTGAAATATTCGCCGCCAAGAGTGTGTTCGCCGCCACCGAGGAAGCTTCCTTCATCCATAAGTCCAACTCTCAGATCAGTGCCGTTGGATGCCTTGTAGCGAAGTTCCACAAGATCCGCAGCATTCAAGATTTCGCAACGACGCAAAAAGCTTTCATTGTGCTTGTTCCATTC
The DNA here is from genome assembly GCA_017462125.1 of Clostridia bacterium. Next base: position 4,648 of record JAFTRQ010000107.1, read on the forward strand.
CTCAACAGCGTCAAGCAGATTTCCATCCTTGTCAATGACGCGTGACGTATAAAGGATCGCATTCCAAAGCTTCTCAACAGCAACAGATGTACGATCTTCGGGGAAAATCTTCTTAGCCCATGCAACGCCGGGAACAGCCGCGATACACCATTTATATTTATTATCCATCTGATCTCTGTAGGGCTTTACAACCTTCTGTCTTGCGATCATAGACTCTGCAAACTTCTTCTGGTTAATACCCTTAAGTCCATCCGGGTCGTCACTTGCAAGATAAAGCATTGCGGGATTCTTTTCAAGCCTGTATTTCAGTTTTTCCTCTTCGAAGGCTTCAACCGTACCCAACAGCTTCGAGCTCATATTATTCACATTCAGCTTGGTCAGCGGCATATAGGACCATTCCACCAAAACTCTTGCCGCCTTTGCGCGATAGCACTCAGCCACAACCATTTCCACGAATTCAGGCTGTTCAAGTCCTGCGTTGACGATTACAACGTCACCCTTTTTTACCGCGATTCCGCTCTTGACCAACAGCTTTGCATACTGCTTTAAATATGTTTTTTTCATAATAGATAATTCCTTTCAAAAAATTGAGCATTTTTGCATATCATTCTGCATAATACTTATTCATTATAACATATTTTACCGATTTTGTCACCTTTTTTCAATAATTTATTGAAAATTTCATATTTTAATGCTATACTGAAATCAAACGATACACAATGAAAGGTTTATACATGCTTTATCACATCGATCTAACGAAAATGATCCACGGAGCTATTGAAAGCTTTCAAAAAAGCTCCCGCAAGCTCCCTCTCTCCCTGGATCTTTTGATATTTTTATTGGTCTCGACCATTGCTACAGCTCCGCAAAGTATTTTACAAGGATTCATCCTCTCCGCAATCATTATTTTCGATCCGTATTTTATCGAGCTGTTCTCATCAGGCGCTGCTGATTCCTCTACAGCCGCACAAGCCACGAGCTACTTGCTGGAGAGCATCCCTACTTGGGCATATGCACTTCTCCTTTTCGCATCGGGATTTATGATCATAGCATCCATTCTTTACTGCAAGCTTTTCGAAAAAAGAAAGCCCTACACTTTGGGATTCACATCTAAGGATTGTGTATCCGAGTACGTTATGGGAATCTTTATCGGTCTGATTATGATCAGCATCCCTGTGCTCGTCTGCAAGCTTACGGGATGTGTCACGTTCGCTGTATCAGAGACGTCAAGCCCCATTATGATCACAATCTTCTTCGTAGCCTTTTTATTCCAAGGAATGGGAGAAGAAGCACTCTTCAGAGGCTATCTGATGACTTCTCTTGCCCGCAAGACAAATATCTGGTCCGCCATCATTCTAAATTCTCTCATGTTCGCGCTGTTCCACGTTGGAAACGCAAGCTTTAGCTTTATCGCATTCCTGAATCTCTGCCTTTTCGGTATATTCTCCTCTGTCTTTATGCTGAAAAGAGGAAGCATTTGGGCTGTCGGTGCGATTCATTCGATTTGGAATTTCGCACAAGGAAACGTATTTGGATTTAATGTCAGCGGGAATCCGAAATTTGACACCTTGCTTGAATCCACACAAGCAGGATTTGGCAAAATTTTGCACGGCGGAGATTTTGGTCCCGAGGGTGGACTGGGCGTGACAGCCGTGCTCCTCGCTGCGATCGCTATTGCTCTGCTCCTTCCCACCAAGGCAAGCGAGAAGATCGGCACTCCTCAAAGCGCGCAACCGGAATAATATAGCAGCCTCCTCGCCAATGGCGAAGAGGCTGTCAGACTGTCGAAAAAGCCGTTATACCGCAAGAAGATAAAGAAAAGAGCGAGAGCAATTTAAAAATTGCAATATATAATGAATCCCAAGGCACTCATCGAAAGCGCCTTGGGATTTCTTGCTTTTTCCGTTCTTACACTCTGCCGTACCCTCGTACGGCTACGAATGTAAGAACGAAA
>JAFTRQ010000108.1 GCA_017462125.1 Clostridia bacterium
CGCCTTGGCGTTAAGAGAGCTGACGGTCAGGCAGTTCTCGCCGGCAACATCCTCGTAAGACAGAGAGGAACAGCTATCCATCCCGGTAACAACGTTGGTATCGGTAAGGATGATACTCTCTTCGCTCTTATCGACGGAAGAGTTAAGTTTGAGCATAAGGCAGGCGGAAGAAAGCAGGTTAGCGTATACGCTGACTAATCTTCCTAACATAGATAAGGGGTGCGTTTTCCGCACCCTTTATCTATATTTGCGACCTTCCAATTTTACCGTATACTGCGTTGTTCCTCGCGTGCAACTTGACGTAGGTAACTACGCCTGCGTTTTGCACACTCCGGTACGCCTTGTCTACGGCAAAATTGAAAGCTCTACTTTTGATAAAATCGATTGATTTATGGTTATTGCGTAATTTTCTACAGAAAATAAATTTTTCATTTTTGATTGGTTTATTGGTTAAATTATGAAAATACTATACGAAGACAAATACTTGCTTATTTGCGAGAAGCCTGTGGGGGTGGAATCGCAGAGGAGCAGTGTGGGCAAAGAGGATATGCTGACGCTGCTTGAGGCGTACAGGCGGGAGAAGGGCGAGGACTCATACGTGGGTCTCGTTCACCGACTTGACACCGCGACAGGCGGAGCGATGATATACTCCAAACGAGCGGATATGACGGGGAAGCTGTCGGCTCTCGTGCAATCGGGAGATTACAAAAAGACCTATCTTGCGGTCGTTCACGGTGAACCCGATGCGGAATTGGGCGAGCTGCGGGATCTGCTTTACCATGACAAGCAAAAAAATAAGTCGTACGTTTGCGACAAGGTACGGCAGGGCGTCAAAGAGGCCATTGCGAATTACCGTTTGCTTGAAACAGTAGAGCGCGAAAGCGGCGAAAAAACCTCCCTTGTCGAGGTTGAGCTGATCACGGGCAGGACGCATCAGATTCGCGTGCAGCTTGCCTCACGTAAGATGCCACTCGTTGGCGATGGCAAGTACGGCAGCCGCGATAACAAGGCAACCTGCGCCCTTTGGTCACATAAGGTAGAATTTACTCACCCTGTGACGAAAAAGAAGATCGAAGCGGTCAGCCTTCCCGAAAAAATCTATCCGTGGGATAGATTCATAAAACTGAAATAATGAATTGATCATAGGAGGAGAAAAATGTCTGAATTCAAGTTTCCGAAGAATTTTGTATGGGGTCTTGCAACAAGTGCGGGACAGATAGAGGGCGGTGCCACCGATGACGGCAGAACCCCCAGCGTATGGGATACCTTTGCCACAAAGCCGGGTAAGATCTACAATAACGAGACGCCCGCAGTAGCTTGTGACAGCTATCATCGCTTCGACCGTGACGTAGAGGCGCTCAAATGGGTGGGAGTTGATAGCTACCGTATGTCGATCTCTTGGTCCCGCGTGCTTCCCGAGGGCATAGGTCAGCTCAACGACAAGGGTATGGATTACTATAAGCGCGCCTTTGAAAAGCTTCTTGAGGCGGGCATTATGCCTAACGTCACCCTTTACCATTGGGACCTGCCCCAAGTGCTTGAGGAGAAGGGCGGATGGGTCAACCGCGACGTGATCGAGTGGTTTGGCGAATATGCATATAAAATGTTCAACGCATTCGGTGATATCGTTCCTATGTGGTCTACCGTGAACGAACCCATCGCAACCTACGTTGGCTATGCCCTCGGCGGCTTTGCCCCCGGTCACAGAAATGAAAAATGGGGTAATCAGGCAAGACATAACATCCTCGTTGCCCACGGTAAGGGTGTAGAGGCTTTCCGCGCGGTGAATCCCAAGGACTCCAAGGTTGGCGTGGTCATCGATGTTTGGAAAAGACACGCGTTGACAGATTCTGCGGCTGATGCGGCACTGGTCATTGACGAGGACGAGAGAAACTGGAAGTTTTATTGTGACCCCATTCTTGCGGGACGCTATTCCGACTATATCATCGAGCATCTCTCAAAGGAGGAAACTCTTATGGAGATGCACCCCCATGATTTCGAGCTGACAAGCCAGCCTCTCGACTTCTTCGGTCTCAACGTTTACAACCGCGTGATGGTTTCCACCGATAAGCAGGCGCAGGCGGACTTCTCTCAGGGTGGCAATTTCCTCAATAACCGCACAGAGTATTATCCCGAAGCGCTTTACGACGCAGTCAAGCTCCTCCACGACCTCTACGATATCAAGGTGCCGATCTACGTTACCGAAAACGGTACGTATACCATCGGTAAGGAGACCGTGGGCGAGAGCGGAATGGTAGAGGATAACGACCGAATCCGTTACGTGCAGGGCTTCCTTAACAGTCTTGAAAGGTCTATTAAGGCGGGCTATGACGTCCGTGGATACTATCTCTGGTCGCTGATGGACAACTTTGAGTGGAGTGCGGGCTCTAACTTCAAGTTCGGTATTATGCAATGCGATCAGGATACCTTCGAGCTGAAGCCCAAAAAGAGCGCACATTTTTACAGAGACTTTATCAAAAACAGCAAATAACGATAAAAGGGGCTGAGTCAAAAGCTTTAAATTAAGCAAAGGCTCAGCCTTTTGCTATGGAAACAAGAGAAAAGCAAGGAGGAGATAAAACAAAAAAGCCCCGAAAAGGGCAAAAAAGGGTACGACAAAAAGAGGATCATCAAAA
>JAFTRQ010000109.1 GCA_017462125.1 Clostridia bacterium
CTCGGAACACTTGGCGGCGGCAACCACTTTATCGAGATCGACGTGGACGAGAACGGAGGCAAGTATCTTGTTATCCACTCGGGCTCTCGTAATCTTGGCACACAGGTTGCTGAGTTTTATCAGCAGATCGCCGTTGACCTCAACGTAGGCAAGGAGGAGTATTTCAAGCAGCGCGAGGAGATCATCCGCACCTACAAGGAGCAAGGCAGAAGATGCGAGATTCAGGCTACCATCAAGGCGCTTGAGAAGGAGTTCGATGCCAAGGAGCCCACGCTCCCCCGCGATCTTTGCTTCCTCTACGGTTCCTTTTTGGAGGACTACCTCCACGACGTGGATATTTGTCAGAAGTTTGCAGAGAGAAATCGCGCGAAGATGGCAGAGATCATTCTTGAGCGTTGCGGCTGGACTGCAGCTGAGACCTTCCAGACCATTCACAACTACATAGACGTGAATGAGATGATACTCCGCAAGGGTGCGGTGTCCGCCAAGGCTGGCGAGAAGTTGCTCATTCCCATCAATATGCGTGATGGTTCACTCATTTGCATTGGTAAGGGCAATGAGGATTGGAACTGCTCCGCACCTCACGGTGCAGGTCGTCTGATGTCCCGTTCCACCGCCTTCGAGCAGCTTACCATGGCAGAGTACGAGGCCGAGATGTCGGGTATCTACTCCACCTGCGTAACTCCCGACACACTTGATGAGTCGCCCATGGCTTACAAGAGTATGGACGAGATCGTCGAGAACGTCGAGCCTACCGCAGAGATAATTTGCAGAATCAAGCCTATTTATAACTTTAAGGCCGCTGAATAAAAAAAGCTTCCTCGCTATTGGAGCGAGGAAGCTTTTATCATATCGCAAGAATCCACTGCGCGATCATCATCGTCACGGGGATGGTCAATACCGCGAGCAGAGAAGAGGTGCCGACGGTGAGAGAGGAGTAACCCGAATCAAGCCCATAGTTTTCCGCCATCATCGTGACGGAGGATGCCGTAGGCAGAGATGCGGCGGCAGTGACGAAGATCGCGTAAATTTCAAGCCCTTCAACGGGAATAACCCATAAGATCAGCTTTGCCAGCAGACAGATAAGCAAGGGGAACACGATCAGCTTTACAACGTTGAAATAGTAAAGCTTCCAGGAAAGGAATATCTTTTTTGCGCTCTGTGTTGCGATCAGCGCGCCCGTGACCAGCACCGAGATCGGTGTGCAGAGGTTGGTGAGATATTGCAGAGCGCTTTGGATAAACTCGGGCAGCTCAAATCCAACCGCGGGGGATTTCAGCAAAAAGAAGATGATACCGATCAGACAGGGGATCGTACCAAAGTTGAAAAACGCCTTTTTGACCGTCAATTTGATGTCGCTTCTGCCGCGTCCCATAATAATGAGACCCCACGTCCAGAGCAGAATGTTGAAGCTGATGCAGAGAAACGATGCCATAAATCTGCCTCTGCCCGGCAAAAGTGCCTCAAAGATCGGAAATCCGATGAAGGCGCAGTTGGTGAACATCAATCCGAATTCCGAGAGCTTTTGCTCGTTGATATTCTTTTTCAGCGGAAGGGCAAATACGTAGGAGATGACGGCAAGCAAAGCGTGGAAGAAAAAGCCGAGCACGGTCATAATGATCGCGATCTTCAGATTCTCATCGTTGTATTCCGCGCCCGAAAGGGAGCTGATCAGCATAGCGGGCTGTCCTACCATCAGTATCAGCCTTGAGAGCTTTTTTGAAGCGATGTCGTCAATGATTCCGAGCTTACGGCAGAGAAATCCAACCGCCAGAATGATAAACAGCGTAGCGACGACGATATAAAGTTGATTAAAGTTCATTTTTGTGTCTGTTCCTTTTTCAATACGGTATCAAAGTTATTCGGAGATCTTCTCCTTTATCCTCTTCATATCCTCCAGCATATCCTCCTTCTTTCTGGGATCGCGAAGAAGCGCCGCGGGGTGATAGACTGCGGTCATCAGATAGTTGCCCTTTTTGAACCATTGACCGTGCTCCTGCGTGATTTTGAAATCGGGCTTGATCAGCCTCATTGCCGAGATCCTTCCGAGACAGACGATAACCTTAGGGTTAATAAGCGCAACCTGCTCGCGAAGATATCCGATGCAAGCATCCTCCTCTGCCGGCAGGGGATCGCGGTTCTTTGGAGGACGGCATTTGAGGATGTTGGCTATGTAAACGTCTTCACGGTTTATGTCTACAGCATAGAGAAATTTATCGAGAAGCTGACCCGCGCGACCGACAAAGGGAGTACCCGACAGATCCTCCTGCTCACCGGGGGCTTCACCCACGAAAAGCACGTCGGCATTTTCATTTCCGACACCGAAAACGCAGTTTGTTCTGGTTTTGCAGAGCTCACATTTTTCGCACTCCGCACAAGTCTTTTTCAATTCATCCCAAGTCATATTTTTTACCGACCTTTCGATATAATTTACTGCTTTTCTTATTATACCAAAAAATGCCCCCGATTTCAAGTGTCGGGAGGCGTTTTTTTGAAAATATTGTACTATAATTGACAAAGCGTCTCGATGGCGCGTTCCCGACAGATCACTTTTCCGTGCTCGCTTATGTAAGAGGTCAGGCAATCGGGATTTTCCCGCTCACCGTATTCAAGAATGAAGGTCAGGCTGTCCAATCGGGTGTATGCCGACGTTCCCGTATCAAGCAGAAGTAAATAGCAATTGCCCACGTCATCGGCAAAAGCCTTGCTTTCGGGACGGATAGAAGCGCGGTTCAATATCTTGCACACCGAAAGCAAGCTTTCGCAATCGGGAAAAGAGAATGCGATCCTTCCGCCTTTTGCGTGTCGAGGTGCAGGCCTTCGCTCGTCCTTTCCGGGTAGAGTCATATCGGATTTCCCTTGAGTAAGCTCTCTGTATTCGGGTAATCTGCCGCCCTTTTTCGCCCTCTTTTCTGCGGAAAGCCTTTCCGTGGGAACCTGCTTTCTCTCCTCCTCGGGTACAATGCTTGCGTGATGCTCGTCGTGGCATTTGGTGACAAACAGCTCACAGCCACCTCGCTTTGACGTGTAAAGCTGAACGAAGATCTCCTCGCCCTCGGTATTGAAGCCGATCTGCTCCCGCGCGTGCTCAAGCAGAGAGCGAATGGCTCGTCTTGTGGCAGGCTCGGCGCAATCGCTCTCGCTACCGATCCTGTATTGCCGCATATCACTTTCGCTCAGCATGATCTTCAGCTTTGTATTACTAATCAGTATCAGTTCCATAATAGATCCTTTCTTACTGTTATCCTTTCTTACAGTTATCCTATCTACTATTATTATAATACGAACCGATGAAAAATGTAACCCCTAAATTTTTGGTAATTTTCGCGGTGAGAATTCATTCCTCGATGGAGAATGAGCAAAATGCTTTACGTAGGCTTTATAAAAGGACGAATAATCGCTGAAGCCGCAATCGGAAAATACTCGGGTGGGGAGGCTGCCGCTGTCTATCAACTGTTTTGCTAAGATCATTCGCTTTTCTGTGACGTATTTGTTTGAGGAATATTATAAACGCGGTGTTGTAGTTTGCGACAGACCGAAAACAAGCATATACGCCCGCCGCATCGTAGAAGCCTTGGGAATCGACGGCGCGATCCGCGTCTCGCCCATGCACTGCCACGGCAGGGAGGATATTGACAGATTTTTGGACATCACCCGCGAGATAGGCGGCTACGAATTGAAACCTTTGTTCATTTCGCAAACAAATTATTATCCCAATTGACAAGCGCTTACTTTTCTGGTATAATTTTTATAGAGCAACTTGGTGGGGAGGACTTGTTATGAAATTCCGGATAAAATTACTTTCGTTGATGTTGGCGATCCTGATGCTTGTGACGGCATTGGCATCCTGTGGCGGTGAGGGCGAGGAGACGACCGACGGCGGTGTTACAGAAACCGAAGCTGTCGAGAGCACTCCTGCCGAAACGAATAAGACCGAGACAGGAATGCAGGAGGTAGTTGATTCCGAAACCGAGACCTCGGCGGAGGATCAACCTGTAGACGGTGTGCTTTTGTCATTGGATTTTAACACCGATCTTATGATTTACGAATATTTCTGGGAGATTGACGGAGTAGAAATGAATGATCGTCTGGACGGTGGCGAGATTATAGACGGCAGATGGCATTATGACGAGAACCCATTGGCATTCAAGGACGATTGCGGTATCTTTGAGCTTGCTTCCTACAGCGTTGAATTTGATTTCTGCTTTAACAGCTTTGTCAATAAGGACAACACGTCGATCTTTACCTTCATCACCGATAATGACGGTGTGCTTGGAGGCGACTCCAGCTTTTATCCTCTGAAGATGGATATGGATGGCAAGCTGTATCACTTCAATCTTAAGGCAGGTGCTGTGCAGATTGAAGCAGGGAAGGTTTATCACGTCAAATACGATATCAGCAGAGTGGACAAAAATGCGACCATTTATCTGAACGAGGTACTGCTTGCAGCCGTTGACTACAGTCAGCCGAATAACGAGTACAATTGCTTCAGATTCATGGACGTGGGAAGAGGAGCGGATATGTGGATAGATAATTTTGTTGTCAAGGATCTTGGCGCAATGGTCGATCAGAGCACGCAGAATAAGCTTGTGGCGATCGAAGCCGCGTTCGTCCGCGCGGGATCCTATGCGAAGAAGCCGCAGGGGCTTGCCGACGGAAAATACGTGGACATCAAAGCCACCGAAATGCAGGACGTTTACCGCGAAGGCCTTATTAAGTTTGATATCTCCCATCTGCAGGCGGGACAGGTCAAGTACGCAAAGTTTATGGCGCAGTACGTCAATATGAGCGCGGAAAGAACCTTTGATATCTATTGGGTGGACTCCGATTGGGACAGCGAGACCGTCACCTATAAGAAGGTGCCCTCGGGAAAGCTGATCGCAGACAATATCAACCTTGGCGGAGTCGGCGCACCGCTTGAGCTGTCCGCGTATATTGAAGAAGCGATTGCAAAGGGGGATAAGACCTTTTCAATCAAGATCGTGCCTGTTTATCAGGAGGGTGAAGGGCAGACACGAATCTACTTTACCGCTGAGAGCAAGCCTTGTATTATGATCTTTGATGAAAGTCCCGAGAACGGATATTTCACAAAGCTTGTGAGCAACGAGGAAGAAAACGACAAGATCTGGAAATGGGCGCAGAAAATGTATGACGAGTGGTATGCGAAGTATCAGGCGTTGCCCGCGGTGAACGAGAACGCCGAGATGCTGCAGCCCGATCCCGCTCAATATATCAGAACGAGCTATGCTTCGAGCTATTCCGAAAACTATGCCGCAACCAAAAAGGCATATAAGACAAGACCCTTGGAGGCGATTACCGACCTTGACAGCTATGTCAGCGACGAGGTAAAGAATGCCGAGCTTGACGCATACGGAGGCCTTATGGCAGAGAGCCTCAAGCAAAAGGCGACAGGCTTCTTCTATACCGCCAAAATCGACGGCAGATGGTGGATCATCGACCCTCTTGGATATCCCTACGTTAACGTAGGCTTGAGCCAGATCGATTATTCCTTGAATGGCTCTCAGCTTCAGAAGGAAAACGCCTTGAAAAAATACGGAACGTTTGAAAATTGGGCGAAGGAGACCACCCTTCAGGTGCGGGATCAGCTTTATTTCAACAGCTCCTTTTCTCCCAGAGCCGAGATGATTGCCGTAAAGGACGGTCTTACTTATATGGCGCATATCAGCGTGATGGCAAGCTACGGCTCGATCAAGGGCGTGAGAACCAACGGAAACGGAAGCACCGTTTTTACCGAAAACAACACGATGCCCGTATTCGATCCCGATTTCGTTGGATTTGCCAATAATTACGTGAAGGAAAAGCTTGCCGCGAACGCAAACGATCCGAGAATTATCGGATATACCTCCGACAATGAGCTTCCTATGGATATCGGTATGCTAGACAATTCGCTTGCGGTCAATCATACAAACCCCGCCAACGTTTATACCTATGCCTGCGCTTGGACATGGCTTGTAAATATCACGGGCAAGGAGGCACCAACACACGAGGATATCACCGACGAGCTTCGTGACCTCTATCGCGGATTCGTTTACGACAGATATTTTTCTGTAGTGTCGGAGGCCATCGATGCCGCAGATGCAAACCATATGTATATGGGTTGCCGATTCCTCACAGTATCCAAGGATTCACAGTGGGTCTACCGCTTTGCGGCACCTTACCTTGACTGTATGACCATAAATTGGTATTTCTGTTGGGAGCCGCAGAGCGAGGCGCTTTACGGCATTGAGCGAAACGGCGATATGCCTTTCATCGTCACCGAGTTTTATACCAAGGCGGGAGATTCCGGATTGCCCAATATGTCGGGCGCGGGACTCTACGTAGCAACGCAGGCTGACAGAGCGGATTATTATGAGACCTTTACGCTCAAGCTTCTTGAAAGCAACAACTGCGTCGGTTGGCAGTTGTTCCATTATATGGATAATGATCCGAACAGCGGCACGAGCGATAAATCCAGCGTGGATGCCAATAAGGGTATCTACAATAATAATTATGAGATGTATACCGTTTTCACGGATCGTATTGCGGTGTTGAATAAAAACGTTTACAATATTTTGGATTATTTTAAGAATAAAAAGTGATATTCTGCTGAAAACAACGTGATAGGAAAGGAACAGGAAAAATGAAGGCCTTGAAATCTTCGATAATTTGCATTCTTTTGTTAACCATATCGCTATCTTTTTTGCTGACAGGCTGCAATATTGATACTCAATCCAAAGAAAGACGGATATATGAAGAAAGTATAGAAACATTTTTCACGGCTCTTGATGGTCAAGACTTTTCTGCATTGAAATCGCTTTTTTCTCGCGCAGTTATACAGAGTGATGATGATTTGGACGAGCAAATCCACAAGCTGATGTCTATATATCCAAAAGACGAGACAAAAATCTTTTGTGATGGTCTGCTTGGCGGAGATTATAAACAAGAATACGGTAAATGTATGTCAACAGTGTACACAACTTTTCCGATAGTTTGCGATGGGGAATATTTTTGGGTTTATTATGAGTTGGTGTATGAGGATGATTTTTCGGAAGAAAATATTGGAATAAGCCGCGTGTTTTTCTATACCGCCGATGAGTATTGCATTGCTTTTCATGATGATTCTTGGAAGTTACCGAAGGATATGGGGCTTTTGGTGTATGCTGATAGAAAAGTAGAAAATGAAATCAGAGCAATTAACAAATTCCCATATGAATTTATACCCATAGCGAGAAAAATAGATATATCAGATGTTGAAGCATTTCTAAAGTTAAACAAAAATCTGTCAGATTTTACAAAGGAGTTTGGCGAGCCCAACGCCAAGGATTCTAATAGATATTATTACGAGATAGAGTCCGAGGACGCTGTCCGATATTTGGTAATTGGTATTATGGGTGAAGAAGTTTATTATGCAAACCTCGTAGGAGAATTTGATTTTATAAAATGTATATTTAGAAAACAAATCAAATATAGCTAATAGCGTAGAAATAGCAAAATCATGAGATGTATACCGTTTTCACGGATCGTATTGCGGTGTTGAATAAAAACGTTTACAATATTCTGGATTATTTTAAGAATAAAAAATAAACGCAATGAACCGCAGGATCGGAATTCGTCCCGCACGGTGTGCAGTCTGTAAAGGAGTGTTTTTTATGAATTACGGAATGGATATGACCCAGATAAACGACGCGTTGACGCAAACTGCGGCGTGTGCCTCCGAGATCGCTTACGATAAGGCGAACGGACTAGTGTTCGTCTCTTATAAGACGGGACTGCGCAAGCGATACGGAGAGTCCACGGGTAAGCTCTGCCTGTCGGTCTTTTCACCCTCTCAGCCACACAACGTCCGTCACCGTGTGATCGACGTGGGTGTTGGTGAGTCACGAGGCTTGCTTTGCAACGCAAACTATATTGTTGGCGACGGTAAAAACCGTATGATCTTTACCACCACTAAGGGCGAGCTTGCAGCCTTTTACCGCGACTACGATTTTTATAAGGATAAGGTCTCGGACAGAGTGGAGGTGCTTCTGCGTACCGAGAATGGAGACATTCGCTTGAATCTTGACAGCTACCGCGCATATCTTGCAAGGTACGGACTTCGGATCGAGGGAAACAGCCATCCTATCATCAATAAGGTCACGAGATACAAGGGAGAGCTTTACACAGCGATCTCCTATGATGCTACAGGATACCCGATCCTTTGCAAAATCGAAGACAACGTGCTGGTGCCCTTTGCCGTCTGTCCCGAGCCTATGACGTACGAGTTCCGCTATTTCATAAATGACGATGGCATATTCGGTATGTACCGTTTCCCGCCCGACGACAACGGCACGGGTCACGCGGCCTACACTGTGTCGAAGGACGGTGGCGCAACCTGGAACACCACGGTGTTTGAGGACGGCATACAGTCGCGTCCCGACATTATGGAATATTACGGTAAGCCTCTTATTATCTACAACTACAAAAGCGATCAGTCTATTGAGAATTGGCCGATCATGCACCACTTCCGCAATTCGATCAAGATGATCTACGACGGAAGGGTGATCTTTGATTGGTTCACCAAATACGGCATCGTCGAGCACGAGACCGTGAGCATTTGCGGCGACCTGTATATGGTGTTCTCCAACTGTCCGCAGGCGTTGTCCACCGAGAACGGCGGCGCGTGGCTTGAGTGCGGGCATTACGTGGAGCAGGGTAAGGAAGCAATTCAATGGGCTAAGATCGGATATCTTTTGGATGAGAAGAAATTATTTGAGCCTATCCCGCCCCGATCTGTTAAAATGAATTAAATCTCCGCCCCCGATTGACAATCGGGGGCGGATTTGGTATAATTGTATCGTAACGAAAAAAAGGAGGTGAGCGGATGCGATACGATGCGGACAGAAATCATATTGAGCTTAGCGTGCGGGAGCTGTGCGAAACGGCACTCCTTCGCGGTGATATCGATTGCCGCCGCTCGTCGGTCAATCTGTATGAAAGAGCAGCCGAGGGGAAAAGAGTCCATCAGAAGCTGCAAACCTCCTTCGGTGCACTGTATCACAGCGAGGTGGAGCTTCGTAACACAAGCAAGCTTGACGAGATCTTTTTCTATGTCAAGGGCAGAGCCGACGGAATAATATGTCATAACGGCAACTATACCGTCGATGAGATCAAGACCGTCGGTGAGCACCGATTTGCTAGCAAGATCGTGGACCGTCTCCACACAGCCCAGCTTTATTGCTATGCGTATTTCCTTTGCCAAACAAAGGGCTTAGCAGGAGTCAACACGCGAATCATCTATTATAACGTAGAGGACGGCGAGATCGAATATAATGAAAAATTTACCGCGGTGGAGGAGCTTAGAAGCTTTTATCATCAGCTTCTTTCCTGCGTGGTCTGGCGAGCGAGATTGCTGCGCGAAAGAGCGCGGGAGCGGATGCCCTCTGCGGCAAGCTGTGTCTTTCCGTACTCCTCGCTTCGGGAAAGTCAGGAGGAGATGATCCGCGAGTGCTATCGCGATCTGAAAAACGGAAATCGCCTGTTCTGCCAAGCGCCTACGGGTATCGGTAAGACGATGTCCACGCTCTATCCCTCCGTCAAGTGTATCGGTGAGGGAATTGCGGATAAGATCTTTTATCTGACCAGCAAGGCAAGCATCCGCCGTGAGGCATTTGCCGCCGCAGAAAGATTGCATAAGGCAGGCGCACGTATCCGCGCGCTTGTGCTGTCCTCCCGTGAGCAGATGTGCGTCAATGAGGCGGCAAAGCTGTGTCAGGGCAGGCTTTCCTCAAACTGCAATCCCGAGCTTTGCCCTTATGCAAAAGGGTATTATGATAAGCTGAACGGGGCATTGGAGGAGCTGCTATCGCTTTCCGATCAGTTTGACAGTCGAGCCGTTAAGGAATTTGCCACAGCCAAAGGGCTTTGCCCCTATGAGCTTTCACTCGATCTGTCGGAGCTATGCGACGTGATCGTTTGCGACTACAATTACGTTTTTTCTCCCACCGTATATCTCAAGCGCTATTTTGACGATAACGCCGCGGGCAAGGAGCGGTTTATTTTCCTCGTGGACGAGGCGCATAACCTGCCCGACCGCGCAAGGGATATGTTTTCTTCCAGATTGACCACCGACGATTTTGAAAGGGTGCTTTCACTTTCTGGTGAGAGCGGAATGCTGACCGATGCCTGTCTCTCATTGCTCCGAAGCTTTGAGACCTTGGAAAAGCTCTGTCATGACAATATGCAATACGACGGCGACGGACGTGGCGTAGGATATTACGTTGCCCGAGATCTGCCCGAGAATTTTGTCAGAGCGCTGTCCGCTTTCTCGGAGAAATGTGATACGTGGATGAAGCATAATTACGGTCACGCGGCATATTATGCTGCCGAGGATCTGAGCTTCAAGCTGTATGAGTTCAAAAAAATATGCGAGTGCTTTGACCGCCATTATCTGACCTTTATCAACACAAGCTACGGTAAAACCTCGCTTTTGCTTTATTGTCTCGATCCCTCGCACAATCTTTCCGTGGCATTGGAGCGAGCGCACGCATCGATCCTGTTTTCCGCGACGCTGACCCCTACGGACTATTTTGCAGATATCCTCGGAGGAGGGAAAAAGACGGTTTCCGTCAGCTTCCGCTCCCCATTCCCAAGAGAGAACCTTTGCATTGCGGCTGTTGATAAGATCAGCACAAGGTTTGAGGACAGGGAAAAGTCTGTCAAGAAGATCGCCTCCTGCATTGCCGCCACCGTGTCGGCGAAGGTGGGAAATTATATGGTCTTTTTCCCGTCCTACGGCTTTATGGACGAGGTGCACAAGATTTTTCACGCAAAATATCCGAAGGTCAGAACGCTCCCGCAAAAAAAGAATATGACGTATTCAGAAAAGGAAACGTATCTTGCCGAGTTTTGTGACGACGGCAAGCTCCGCATCGGCTTTTGTGTGCTTGGCGGCTCCTTCTCGGAGGGCATTGATCTGCCGGGCAGACGTCTGATCGGCACCGTTGTCGTAGGTGTAGGCCTCCCCGGGCTTTCGGATGAAAATAATATCATTCGCGACTATTACGAGGAAAAATGCGGTATGGGATACGACTATGCCTACACCTACCCCGGGATGAATTCGGTTCTGCAGGCTGTGGGAAGAGTGATCCGCACCGAAAGTGACCGCGGCATCGCTGTGTTGATCGACGACAGATATGCCGAGCCCAAATATCGCGCCTTGTATCCTGAGGAGTGGAAGGGGATAAAATTTGCAGGAAATCCGCAGTCTCTTGCAGAAATCGCCCGCAGATTTTGGCAAAACGAAGAATAAATGAAAAATTTTGCAAAATTTCAAAATACATCTTGCTTTTTATGTAAATGTGTGGTATAATGGTGCATATTGTTGAAAAAACGGAAAAACGGAGTAATTTTGAAGATGAAATATTGCGAAATGACCCCCGATGCTCTTAATGCAGAGTATCAAAGCTTAAAGAATGAATATGAGAAAATAAAAGCCGACGGAATGAAGTTGGATATCTCCCGAGGTAAGCCCTGTACCGATCAGCTCAATCTTTCTGACGGGCTGTTGACCATTCTTCAGGGCGCCGACGATTGCAAGACCGAGGCAGGCTTCGATTGCCGTAACTACGGTCTTTTCGAAGGTGTTCCCGAGGCGCAGAAGCTCTTTTCCGAGCTGCTTACCATTCCTTCCGAAAATATATTGCTCGGCGGTGCTTCGTCGCTCAACTTTATGTACGACACGCTGGCTCGCGCAATGCTGTACGGCGTGTGCGGAAGCGAGAGACCCTGGTGCAAGGAGGATAAGGTCAAGTTTATTTGCCCCGTCCCCGGCTACGACCGCCATTTTATGGTAACACAGTCTCTCGGTATCGAGATGGTCAACGTAAATATGACTCCCACAGGTCCCGATATGGACGCTGTTGAGGAGCTTGTAAAGGATCCCTCGGTAAAGGGTATCTGGTGTAATCCCAAGTATTCCAATCCCGACGGAATCACTTATTCTGACGATACGGTGCGCCGTCTCGCTTATATGGAGACCGCGGCAAAGGATTTCCGCATTATGTGGGACAATGCCTATGCGATCCACGACCTGTACGATAAGGGCGACGAGCTGCTCGATATTATCGAAGAGTGCTGTAAGGCGGGACACCCTGACAGAGTGCTCTGCTTCTACTCCACCTCCAAGATCACATATCCCGGCGGTGGTGTTGCGCTGATGGCGGCAAGTGAGAATAACCTCGGTCAGATCAAGGAGATCATGAAGGCGCAGACCATCAACTTCGATAAGCTCAATCAGCTTCGTCACGTCAGATATTTTAAGACCGCAGACAGCGTTAGAGAGCATATGAAGAAGCACGCGGCGATCATTGCGCCCAAGTTTGCCCTTGTAAAGGAGCATTTGACAAGAGAGCTTGCGCCCCGCGGTATCGCGCGCTGGACAGATCCCAACGGCGGTTACTTTATCAGCCTCTTCGTAGAGAAGGGATGCGCGAAGAGAGCATACGCTCTTGCAAAGGATGCAGGTCTTACGCTGACCACCGTTGGTGCAACCTATCCTTACGGCTACGATCCCGACGACAGCAACATCCGTATTGCTCCCACCTATCCCAAGCTCGAGGAGCTTGATAAAGCGATGAAGGTGTTGACTGTTTGTGTCAGATTGGCAGCTGTAGAAAAATTTTTAAAATAATTGACAAAGGACGTCACCCATAAACCATAGGGGAGGGCCTTGGTCCTCCCGTTTCGTAGATTTAAGATCGTTAAAACGGGAGGAGCAAGCCCTCCCTTGCGAAATTTAACGCTTGCAATCATTCTACGGGTGGAAAAGAAAGGGAATTGTATGAGAATAAAACAATCCGATATAAATCCGTTTCCCAACAGCGACACAAATAAAAGATACTACACCTACGACTACTATTTGAGAAAGACGTTTGGCGGCAAGTGTATGAAAATACCGCTTGACGCGGGCTTCACCTGTCCGAATATCGACGGACGATGCTCTGTGGGCGGTTGCATTTATTGCTCACCCAGAGGGAGCGGCGATTTTGCCGCCGATGCGATATTGCCCGTAGCAGAGCAGTTTGAGATCATAAAAGAACAATTATCGAGCAAGTGGAAGACCGACAAATATATCCCCTATTTTCAAGCCCATACCAACACCTATGCGCCCCTTTCGGTCATAAGGGAAAAGGTTGAGAGCGTGGTTTGTAAGGAGGGGGTCGTTGGCTTGAATATCGCAACCCGTGCAGATTGCCTTGAGGAAGACGTGGTAGCATATCTTGCAGCTCTTGCACAGCGAACGGTTTTGACTGTGGAGCTTGGTCTTCAGACTGTTCACGACTCCACCGCCTATGCCATCAACAGAGGGCATAGCTTTGCGGATTTTTTGGCGGGATACGGAAAGCTCCGTGCCGCCTCGGATAAGATCAATATCTGTGTGCACCTCATCTTCGGGCTTCCGGGAGAGAGCAGGGAAATGATGCTGGAGTCGGTAAGACAGGTGGCAGCCCTGCGCCCCGATCAGGTCAAGATCCACCTTTTGCACGTCATTCGCGGTACACGCCTCGCCGATATATATAATGAAGGAAACTACACGCCTCTTGAAATGGAAGAGTACGTGAATATCGTGGCAGACGCATTGACCCTCCTGCCGCCGGAAACAGTGATCGGAAGGCTGACGGGTGACGGTATGCAAAGCGAGCTCCTGTCTCCCGAATGGAGCAGAAAAAAGACCGTGGTGATCAACAATATCGATAAAAAAATGTACGCGGACGACTTGTGGCAGGGGAAAAACTTCAATTGATGCACTTTGTAAATGCGAAGATAATAATTCCTCGGTTTCTATTGACAAAAATAGATTTGTAGTGTATAATATATAAACTAAATATAAAAAAGGAGAAGAAAAAATGAAAAAGATTTTTTCCACTATTTTGGTTGCGGCGCTGATGCTTTCGATGCTTTCAGCTCTTGCAATTGTTCCAACCTCCGCTATCGACGGTGATTGGATCGTATATTCCAAGGCAGACCATTATATGGATGACTATGAGGGAGATATTATGAGTATCCCCGGCTACGAGTACACCGATGACGGTCTCAAAGTGATTCCTGCGGATTGGCGTGATTTCACTCCCGGTGCAGGTGTTCAGACCAAGGAAAAGGTTGACATCAAGGAAGGCGTCTATATGGAAGTTCGTGTTGACGAATTCAGCAACAACTCCGACTTCTGATTCAACTTCAACATCTGGTCCAAGCCTATGTTCAAGGCAGGTAAGACCGATACCGAAAAGTGGGGCTACGGCGTACAGGAGCTTATCCGTTCCAACGCGCAGTATACAAACTGGAGATGTGAGTGGAAGACCGGCGGATTTGATGCAAAGGGTGCTACACAGATCTCTGCTGACAACACTCCCGTTAATGAGGACGGTTGTCTTTACCTTACCTTCAAGGTAACCTGGAATGGATCTTCTTATGCGGTTTCTATTAACAACTCGGCGGCACCTCAGGCAGTTGTCGACTACATGAACGAGACCTATGCAAAGGATTCCGAGGCTTACATCGGCTTTAACCTCCAGAACGGTACTAAGGGCGGTAAGTGCGGTATTACCGTTTTGAAGTTCGGTACGAACGAGAATGATGCGATCACACCTATGGGTGATGATTCCAGAGAACCCGAGAATTTCTACCTCACGATTGCTGACATCGCAGATGCTAACACTGTTGAGGCAGGCAAGCCTGCGATCTATATGAACGGTAACAGAGCGCAGAGCGACGTTAAGCAGGTTCCCGAAGCTGCAAACGGTACAAGCACGATCAACGATGACTATTCTATTCACGTTGTTGCAAGCACTTCCACACCTTATCTCGGATTCGGTGTTGCGAATGACGTATCCTACGCAATCGAGGATTTCCCCGTAGCAATGGTCGTTACCAGAGACTTCTGTACTTGCGGAGAGGACGAGTGCTTTGCGCTTGAATCCACCAATATGTACATGATGACCGGTGAGATAACCGCCGCTGCAAACGATTGCAAGGTAAATGAGCTTAATATGTGTGACAGCGCATATGTTGTCGATGGACATTCTTACCTCTTTTTCTTCTATGATTTCTCTGATGCGGATGCTCCTTTTGAAACAACGGGAAGAATCAATTCCTTCCGTATTGACTTCGCAGGTGTTGACGTAAGCACAGCAGGCGCAAACGCGTTTGACGTATGCTTCGGCGCAATGTTCAGAAGTGTTGATGAGGCAGTTGCATATGCAGAAGCATACTTCACCGAGCTTGGTTGGGTAGAAGAGACTGAGCCCGCCACCACTGAGGAACCCACCGAAGAGCCTACTGAAGAGCCCACCGAAGAGGCTACAACCGAGGCTCCCAAGGCAGACGCTACAACTGAGGCTCCCGCAGCAGACGGTACTGACGCTCCCACAGAGGGCGGCTGTGGCTCCGTAGTTGGCTTCGGCGCAATCGCAATCGTAGCAGTAGCTGCAGTTGCAGGTATGGTTTCTTTCAAGAAGAAGGAAGACTAATTTCAAATGCGGAGCATTTGAAATTATAAGTATAACTTTGAATTGAAGTTGCATTAATATGAGAATAAATCCCGCGCTTTGGCGCGGGATTTATTTTTTATTTGAGATAAAAGGAAACCAATTACATAAATTTGGGTTAAAGTGACAAAAAAATATGTGACAATTTGTCCAAAATGTGTATTTACTTTTTGTAACGGTTATGGTAAAATAAACATATAAAAGATAGTAGCTTCGAATGCGAGGTGAAGCTTTTATAAAAAACAAATTTTATAAGGAGATTTCTTATGAAAAAGCTTTTGGCTACAGCACTTGCAATTACAATGCTTCTTTCTATGGCAGTAGTTGCAGCCGTTCCTGCAGCAGCAGTTGACGGCGATTGGACAGTTATCGGACAGACAGGTAAGTTCTTCGATGACTACGAGGGTGACGATTATTGCGTTCCCGGTTATGAGTACACCGACGAAGGTCTTCAGACCATTTCTCCCGACTGGAGAGATGAAACTCCTCAGTGTAGAGTTCGTACAACCGATAAGGTTGATCTGAAGGACGGCGTTTACGTTCAGTACAGAGTTGACGAATTCACATACATTGGCGACCTTTGGTACAATGTATTCATTTGGGACGGTCCCTACATCAGCCCCGGTAGCACCAACGCTGAAAGATACGGAACCGGCGTACAGACTCTGATTCGTCCTTCCGCAACAGGCTCCGACAAGCCCGGCAACTTCGGTGGTATTGCTTGGTATAAGGATGCATTTACAGGTGCAGGCTCCACTTCTATGGCGGCCGATGCAAAGAAGACCGATGAAGAGGGAAGACACCTTATCGCTCTCACAGTTACCTGGGATGGCTCTACATACTCTGTAGACATCAACGGCTCAAAGGCTCCTCAGGCAGTTATCGATTATATGAATACAAAGTGGGGCGGCAACGATAGCGAAGCTTATATCGGTCTTATGCTTCACCACACCAACAAGAACGGTAAGATGAAGATCACCGTTCTCAAGTACGGTAACACCGCTGCAACCGCAAGCACACCTCTTGGCGATGACTCCAGAGAACCCGTAACCGAGTACCACGTTATCGCTGACATCGCTGATCCCAGCACAGTTCCTGAAGGTCAGCCCGCAATCTTCCTGAACGGTAGCAAGGCTGAATCCGACTCCAGCGGCAACCACGGTATCACCGCAGGCTCCGAGGCAAAGCGTAACGATGACTTCTCGGTTCGTTATACACTTTCCACTGCCGCATATCATACCGCTTACTCCGTAAAGAAGGAAGTTTCCTACGACGCTAAGGATTTCCCTGTAGTTCTTCTTCTTACAAGAGACTTCTGTACTTGTGAAGATCCTGCAGACTGTTATGCACTTGAGTCTGTAAACTCTTACGTATGTAACGGTGCGATCACCGGTGCGGACGATAACCATAAGATCAACGAGCTCTCTATGTGTGACAGCCCCATCGTAAAGGATGGACGTAGCTATCTCTACTTCTATGCAAACTTTGAAGAGGATGCAGGCTTCGATTATGAAGGCCGTATCAACAGCATTCGTTTCGACTTCAACGGTATTTTGATAGACGAGCCCGGCAGAAACGCATTTGATATCGTATTCATCGCTTACTTCAGAACTGTTGAAGAGGCAGAGCAGTACGTTTACGATTACCTTGGCGTTGAGGAAGAGACTACCGCAGAGCCTACCGAGGCTCCCACAGAGGAAACCACCGAGGCTCCTACTGAAGAGGCTACAACCGAGGCTCCCAAGGCAGACGCTACAACCGAGGCTCCCGCAGCAGATGACGAGACCGATGCTCCCGCAGAGGGCGGCTGTGGCTCCGTAGTTGGCTTCGGCGCAATCGCAATCGTAGCAGTAGCTGCAGTTGCAGGCATGGTTTCTTTCAAGAAGAAGGAAGACTAATTTCAAATGCGGAGCATTTGAAATTCTAAGTATAACTTTGAATTGAAGTTACATTAATATGAGAATATCTCCCGCGCTTCGGCGCGGGAGATATTGTTATCTGAAAAGTGATTGCTTGGCAATTCAGATTCCAAGTGTAACTTAATCTGAATTTAACTAAACAGAGAATAAATCCCCTGCTTCGGCAGGGGATTTATTGTTATCTGTGGAGTGATCGCGAAACGATTTAGATTCAGAGTTTATCTTTGAATTGAAGTTGCATTAATATGAGAATACTACCGCGCTTCGGCGCGGGAGTATTCTTTTAAATAAAAGGGAACTAATTAAATTAATTTGGGTTAAAGTACCAAAAATTTGCTTGCCGATTTGTCCAAAATGCGTATTTACTTTTTGTCACGATTATGGTAAAATAAACATATAAAAGATAGTAGCCGACATTTTCGGTGAATCTTTTATAAAAAAACAAATTTTATAAGGAGAATTCTTATGAAAAAGCTTTTGGCTACAGCACTTGCAATTACAATGCTTCTTTCCATGGCAGTAGTTGCAGCCGTTCCTGCAGCAGCAGTTGACGGCGATTGGACAGTTATGGGTAGCATCGGCGCGTTCTTCGACGATTACGAAGGCGAGCCCTATTGCGTTCCCGGTTATGAGTACACCGACGAAGGTCTTCAGACCATCGATCCCGACTGGAGAGATGAAGTTCCTAACGTTAGAGTTCGTACAACCAACAAGGTTGACCTGAAGGAGGGCGTTTACGTTCAGTTCAGAGTTGACGAATTCAGCTACACAGGTGATAAGTGGTTCAACGTAAACATCTGGGACGGTCCCTACATCAGCCCCGGTAGTAAGAACACAGAAAGATACGGCTCCGGTATCCAGACTCTGATCCGTCCCGGCGACGCAGCAGAGGGCAAGCACGGTGCTATCAGCGGTATCACATGGTACAAGGAAGGCTTTGACGGCGCAGGTTCCTCTTCTATGGCAGCTGACGCTCAGAAGACCGACGCAGAGGGTCGTCCTCTCGTTACTCTCACAATTACTTGGGATGGCTCTACATACGCAGTTGACATCAACGGCGCAAAGGCTCCTCAGGCAGCTATCGATTGGATGAACGCTAAGTGGGGCGGCAACGACAGCGAAGCTTACATCGGTTTTGTTCTTCACCACACCACAAAGAACGGTAAGATGAAGATGACAATCACAAAGTTCGGTACTTCCGCAGAGGATGCAACCACACCTCTTGGTGATGACAAGGCAGAGCCCGTTACCGAGTACCACACCATCGCAGACATCGCTGATCCCAGCACAGTTCCTGCAGGTCAGCCCGCTATCTTTATGAACGGTAGCCGCGATGAATCCGACTCCAAGTCCAACCACGGTATCACCGCAGGTGGCGACTCCAAGCGTAACGAAGACTTCTCGGTACGTTATTCTCCTAAGCAGGCTCAGTTACAGGCTTCTTACGCAGTAGCAAACGACGTTTCCTACGACGGAAAGGATTTCCCTGTAATGCTTGTTCTTACAAGAGACTACTGTACTTGTGAAGATCCCGCAGATTGCTACGCTCTTGAATCTGTAAATACTTATATTTGTAACGGTGAGATCACCGGCGCGGATGAGCAGCACAAGATTTCTGAGCTTAATATGTGTGACAGCGTTATCGTTAAGGATGGTAGAAACTATCTCTACTTCTATGCAGATCTGGAGAATGATGCAGGCTTCGATTATGAAGGCCGTATCAACCAGGTTCGTATCGACTTCAACGGTGTTATGTTCGATACTGCAGGTAGAAACGCATTCGACATAGTATTTATCGCTTACTTCAGAAACGTTGAAGAGGCAGAGCAGTACGTTTACGATTACCTCGGTGTTACTGAGGAAACTACCGCAGAGCCTACCGAGGCTCCCACAGAGGAAACCACCGAGGCTCCTACTGAAGAGGCTACAACCGAGGCTCCCAAGGCAGACGCTACAACTGAGGCTCCCGCAGCAGACAACGAGACCGATGCTCCCGCAGAGGGCGGCTGTGGCTCCGTAGTTGGCTTCGGCGCAATCGCAATCGTAGCAGTAGCTGCA
>JAFTRQ010000110.1 GCA_017462125.1 Clostridia bacterium
AGAAGCATTGCATTTACGGGATCAAGTCCTGAGAACGGCTCGTCAAGAATTACAATGTCGGGATCGTGCGAAAGTGCCGTGATGAGCTGAATTTTCTGCTGATTTCCTTTTGAAAGCGTATCAAGGCGTTTATTTCTGTATTCGGTCATACCGAGCCTGCCGAGCCAATAGTCAACGGCGCGTGTGGCATCCTTTGCGCTCATACCTTTCAGCTCCGCAAAATACACGAGCTGATCGATAATGAGCTTCTTCGGATAGAGTCCTCGTTCTTCGGGGAGATAGCCGATACCGATCTTATCGTAATCAATGGGCTTGCCGTCCACCAGCACCTCGCCTCGATCAGCGGGAAACACGTTCATCAGAATACGAATAGATGTTGTTTTACCTGCACCGTTTCTGCCGAGCAGCCCGAAGGCTTTGCCTCCTTCTGCCGTAAATGTCACACCTTTGAGAACTTCTTTTTCTCCAAAGGATTTGTCAATGTTTTTTAGTTCAAGTATCATTTATTTTCGCCTCCACATGAACGAACTTATTATACCGTATGTCTATTTTAATCGATAACAACCGACTTTTTCTTTCCGTTCTTTTTCCTCGGATACTCTCTGATCCTCATAACAAAATCAATATTGATCGCTTCCACGGTGCCGCCATTCTCGACCAAAAGCGCACCGCCGCACACCTCCTTGATTGTACCGGTAATCTGATTTCCGTTAAACGTGTAGATCAGACATTCCTTTTCAATAAATCTTTTTGCAAGCTCTGTCATTTTGATTTTCACCTCCGAATTTCTTTTTTTCATTAACCGCTGTATCATCATCTGCTTTTGACCGCGAACGATCAGAAACACGATCAAAAGCATCATAAATATGGGTATGTAGTATGTGAGATTCAAAACTCGCTTTCCCCTTTTCCTATTACAAAATTAAAAACGCGTGATCCCAATTATGAAATTAGCTTAGCGGGTATATTATACCATGATTTTGTGGATCAATCAAGGTGTTTTACCGCATTTTTCCGGAGAGGCAGCAAAAAAATGAACCGCCTACGGACCTGTGCAATCCAAGGCGGTTCATTCTCAATCGTTGTTAGGGGGCAACCGTCATCGGTGCTCTTCGTTATTACATATTACGACGGCGTTGCTTTGTCAGCTCCGTTTTTTCATGTTTATTGCTGAATATAGTAGATCTCCGCATCTCGATCCTTTAGAATCTCGAATATACTCCGCTCCGCCGATTCGTCGAAAGGAAGAATGGAGGGCTCCTCCACCTCGTTCGCTCCGTACTGCCCCAGCTTCATACCTAAATGCTGAATGTAAACGTTGTCGTGCATCTCGGCGCAGCTTTCTGCCTTTCTCGCTACCAGGTGAAGCATGCGGTATGCGGCGCGGTCAAAAATATTATGGTGGATCCGATAGTCGGATGCTGTATTTTCATAGCTCCAACCCTTGATGTGGGCAGGAGTATCCACGTTGTGTCTCTGCTGACCCCAGCCATAACCGGAAAAACGCAGAATATTGTGACTCATCTCGCAATCCTTGATGTAGCTAGACTCATCTCCTCGAGTTTTCTCCAGGAAATACTCAATGGAATAGACGCAATACTCCACCAGGTTGTTACGGTAACGAATTCCCTCCATCTTGACCGTATCTCCTCTGGTAGTCACCTGGTGAGTGATGCCGGCATCATAGATCTGATAAATATAGCAATTCTCCACGACGTATTCCTCGCAACCGCCATAGATCTCCACACCATTACCATAGCGAGTAACGGTTCCCCGTCCGCCCTGAGGGTAATTGGGATCTGTACCAAAATAGTGCTGAACGGTTCCTCCGACCCAACCGATCTCACAGTTGGAAACGTGCAAGCCTACTACATGCCCGCCTCCCGAAACCGCATGAATACCAATATATTTCATACACAGATTGTCAATGGTTACGTGGTCGTTTTTGCCTACTCGAAACATAACCCGTCTGGGTACTGCCTCCACCTGGTCAAACACCTCGCCCGGGTTACCTCTGTCACAGCGGAGGTAAAGATCGCCAAGACTTTCCTTGTCCAATAGCGGAATCGGAAAATTCTGTCCCTTGGAAGGAGTATCGGTAAGCCGATCATCATAATGGCAGAACAGATCCAGATCCTCGGTCATTTCCTTTTCCATTTCAAATACACGGGATTCGTCGTCACGACACACAAATCGTCCGCCAATATAGGAAGGGATCAGCTTGCGGCAATGAGCTTCTCCCCCGTTAAATACCAGAGTTCCGCAATCCAGAATCTTCTCGTCCAGCTTCCAGATATGGTGTTCCGCGTCGTAGAGCTTCCACAGAGAGGGATCGGCAAGGCTCTTGTCCCAGCCGTAAAGCTTTGGCTTGTCGCCCTCACCGTACGCACAATAAGTCACTCCCGGCTTTGTCAAAATAAAGCCACGGAATAAATCACCTCTGCGAAACCGCACGCCGTCTCCGGGACAAAGTGGCGCGTCACTAACCTTTTGCAGAGTCTTCCACGCCCTTTCGGGAGATGACCCATCGTTTTCATCGTCTCCGTCGTTACTGACGTAGTATACACGCCCACGGATCTCCAGGCGATCCTCAGCACTCAATATCTCTTCTTTTCTCTTTTGGCTCAACGCATCGATCCGTTCCAAGAATTCCTTCGTAGCTTGAATCATAGTTTTCCCTCTTCCCCGTTACCTTCCACCCGTAACGATACTTGATTTCCCAAAAAGTATAGCATATTTATCGAATCCTGTCAATAAAATCCCGTTTTTTCCTAAAGAAGCTCCCAATCGAAGAGGTGGCTCCGCAGAGGCGGAGCCGCCTGAAAAGCTCTTCGTATTTTAGGGATCCGATCCCGGCTTAGAGGAGCTCCGCTCACTTTACATCAAAGAACGATACAACGCCTTAATATCCTCTACGGAGGTCTCCTTTGGATTTCCGGGACGGCACGCATCCGCGTAAGCAGACTCCGATAGGAATTGTACATCCTCGTCTCTGGCAATGGACTTCAGATCGGCAGGAATACCCACGTCGAGGGAGAGCTTCTTTACCGCATCCACTGCTGCCTTGCGGTATTCCTCCACACTCATGGCATCCACACCCTTCACTCCCATCGCTCGGGCAATCTCACGATATTTCTCCCCGGTTGCCTCCGCGTTATATTCCATCACGGTAGGCAGAAGGATGGCATTGGCAACACCGTGAGGGGTGTCGTATAAAGCACCCAAAGAATGAGCCATGGAATGCACAATTCCCAAGCCCACATTAGAAAAGCCCATACCGGCAATATACTGTCCCAGCGCCATGCCCGCTCTTCCCTCTTCTTCGTTGGCTACGGCACTGCGCAAGGACTTGGCAATGATCTCAATTGCCTTCAGATGGAACATATCGGTCATCTCCCATGCTCCCTTGGTAATATATCCTTCAATGGCGTGAGTCAACGCGTCCATTCCCGTTGCGGCAGTCAAGCCCTTCGGCATGGAGCTCATCATGTCAGGATCAACGATCGCGACAACGGGAATATCGTGCACGTCCACACAAACAAATTTTCTCTGCTTCTCTACGTCGGTGATAACGTAGTTAATGGTTACCTCAGCGGCAGTTCCCGCAGTGGTAGGAACGGCAATGATCGGAACACAGGGATTCTTGGTAGGAGCTACTCCCTCTAAGCTCCGAACGTCCTCGTATTCGGGATTGGTTATAATAATACCGATTGCCTTGGCGGTATCCATCGATGAACCGCCCCCAATGGCAATCATGTAGTCTGCACCGCTCTTTTTAAAGGCGGTAACACCGGTCTGTACGTTTTCAATAGTGGGGTTGGGCTTGATCTGAGAATAAATTTCATAAGCAAGATGCGCTCCGTCCAGAACGTCCGTTACCTTTTTGGTAACACCGAACTTTAAAAGATCCGGGTCGGTGCAAATAAATGCCTTCTGAAAACCTCTGGTCTTGACCTCGCCGACGATCTCACGAATCGAGCCGGCTCCGTGGTAGGATGTTTCGTTTAAAACAATACGATTTGCCATGGAAATTTTCTCCTTTTTCTTTCATTTCAATTTATACTTCGGAACAATTTGCTCCATGATCCCATTATACACACCTTTGCACAAAAAATCAATACAATTGTGAAAATTTTATCATTTTGTTCATTCCAGCCTTCCCTACTCATTTATCCGGTGCATCGAGACCATAAGCATTCCCTAAGCTTGCTTGACTCGCAAAAAACAATATAGCGAATACGAAAAAGCTAAAAATAAACGCATAAAAAGTAATCAGAGTAGAAATCAAAGAATAATCAAAAATAATTCAAAAGTGATTTTGAAAAATAATTTTGAAAATAATTTTGAAAAAGACTTGACTTTTAAAAAGAGATGTGCTATAATATATGAGTCGTCAAAATCTGGGTGTGGCGCAGCTGGTAGCGCGCTACCTTGGGGTGGTAGAGGCCGCAAGTTCAAGTCTTGTCACTCAGACCAAGTAAACGGAGGATGTAAATCCTCCGTTTATCTTTATTTTACAAGGGTTTTCCGCACTTTCGGGTGCGGAATTTTTTTATATCGTGCTCCGAAAAAATGCTCCGAAAACAGCGAAAAATCGAGTTGGTACATAATTTGGTACATAGGTTCAAATGGTACGTTTCACAGGTCGGTAGAGGCCGCTGCCTAAAAAGCCTTGAAAACAAAGGATTTTCCCCGTTTTCTTGGTACAAAATTCAGCGCAAAAAATGCGAAAGGAGCACAAAAAAATGGCAAACATTACACCAAAATCAAACGGAACGTACTTGATCCGCATCAGTTGCGGAAGCGACGCGGCAGGAAAGCCGATCAGCAAATCAAAAATCTTCAAGCCCTCCAAGCCCAACCTCTCCTATCAAAAGCTCAACAAAGAGATCGACGCCTTTGTAAAAGCCTTTGAGGAAGAAATCGAATTGTACGGTATTCAGGAGCGACCCGACAGGATTCGCTTCGCCGAATTCTGCGAGAAATACCTTGAGGTCAAAAAATCCACGCTTGCCCCCACTACTTATCCCTTCTACGAAAACGTCGTAAAAGAAATGCTTATTCCAATGTTTGGCACAATGAGGATGAGGGATATCCGCACACACCACATCCAACAATTCATCCAATATCTATATAACGAAAAGCCTCGCGGGGACGGAGCTGAAGGTCACATCGCCCCCTCCACCGTCAAACGCTATACGACGGTTCTGCGCTCTATCCTAACCCTTGCCTACAAAATGGAATACATCGACGAGGACGTGGGCATATCCCGACGGATAGAATTTCCAAAGGCTGATACCCCGGAAGTCGAAGCCTTCACGATGGAAGAAGTCACTGAGATACTGCAAGCGACCGAAAGCGAGCCCATACACATCCGCGCACTCGTTGAAGTGGCATTGTTCACAGGACTTCGGCGCGGTGAGATCGTAGGTCTCAAATGGGATGATGTGGACTTGGATATGCAAATACTCTCAGTCAAGCGAAGCATCTACAAGCCGAAAAACGAAAAGGCACTTGAAAAAGCACCCAAATCTCAATGTAGTATCCGTACAATAGCAATTCCCGAGCGTCTATGTAATACCCTGCGCGAATATAAGGAACACCAAGACCGACACGCCTCATTCCTCGGCAAGGCTTGGCAGAATCTCGGATATATCTTCACCGAGGAAGACGGATACGTTATGAATCCCCACACCCCTACCAAGCAATTCTCCAAATTCCTTAAACGTCACAATATCAGACACCTCAAATTCCACGGTCTGCGCCACACAAGCGCAACGATGCTTCTCGCCAACGGATGCGATATCAAGACCGTATCGGTACGCCTTGGTCACTCAGATATCGAAACCACCAATATCTACGTTCACGCCTTACAGAGCGTAGACAGAAAAGCAGCCAGCACCTTTGACAAAATGCTGAATACGGAGGTAATTTGAGATGAAGAACAAATATGAAGAAATCGGCGGCACTTACCGCGAGGAAGATGGATACCTTGTTCCCGATATAGAAGTTCCAAAGCAGAAAGAAATCGGCAAGTGGGGCTTACTACATTTAGGTTGGCTCAAACGGTTTCGTATCGCTCGCTACAATGAGTTATTGATGTCGGGTGAATTGAATGAATATCTTTACAACGTTAATGAAGAAGCGCAGGAACGCTTCGAATCTCTGATAGTCGATCTTGCCGAATCTCACGGATTGACCGAGGAA
The DNA here is from genome assembly GCA_017462125.1 of Clostridia bacterium. The sequence goes on from JAFTRQ010000110.1 coordinate 6,208, forward strand.
TTAAAAGCCACCGATCAAATGAAATGGACACAGCTTGCCAATTACGTTGCAAACGCGGCGAAAGAGATCGTGGAAAGTGAGGTAATATTTATATGAGGTCTATCCTTGAAGAACTGTTCTACGGCAATATCTGCCCCAACACCGATTGCAGAAGCCACGACAAGGAAACGAAACAGCTGATGGGTTATATCGCCGACCATCACGACACCCTGCTCTCTACTCTGAACGATCAGCAGAAAGAAATCCTTGAAAAGTTCGATGATTGCTATAATGAGCTGACCGACATCAACGAGCGTGAGATATTCTCATATGCGTTCAAGTTAGGGATGATGATAGCTATCGAAGTGTTACACAACTAATAGCAAGCCGCCCACAGATGATATGTCCGTGGGCGGCATTTTTTATATATTCACTTTACAAACCGCAATACCGTAGCTCGTTTCCTTCTTCTGCATAAACTCGGTTGGAATCTTATGCATATACTGCTTGTTGAGCGCAGAGCTACCGAGATAGGCTTCGATGTTGGTTACGGGCAGGACACACCAATCGCTGTCGTAAGGCTTGTTGGCAATATAGTATTCCGCTATTGTGGTCAGTACATTTAGAGGAACGCCGAGGGGTTGGATGCTTTCGATATATGCCATCTGCTCGTATGTAAGCCTTACCGCCTCGCACCGCAGTGTGCCAAGCTCCAAGGCATCGGCAATGGCGGCATCAAAGGATAATGCCCACTCCGCACGGGTAGTTCCCGTGAAGATCGGTACTTGGTATTGCTTAACCTTATCGCTCCAACTCTCCTCCCATTGTTTTGTTCTTTCCGCAAGACAATGGATGTGCTTGTTGACCTTGGTTCTGTTCGCGGAAATAAAATCCGCGATGGCGTGAACGTGGCGGTAATACCAACCCGAGCCGTCCTCATTCACAAGCTCGGGAAACTCCTCGTGATATTCGGGAAAGCTGACCTTGAATTGCCATTCCGCAATCGGAGTGACATTTTTCTTTTTGTCGGGCATACTACACCACGCACAAAGGGCGCGTCGGGCATACTCGATACGTTCACGCGGATCACCGTCCTTCAAAGAACCGTCGGCATTATGAAAGAGATACCCACGGGCGAGAATGACAAAAATACGAGCAAATCCCTTGTATTCCTTGATCATATCGGTGGTGAAC
>JAFTRQ010000111.1 GCA_017462125.1 Clostridia bacterium
GGATATAAAGCCGCTTTGCCTGCGTTTTGATCTTGCCAACGAGGAAGAAAGAAAAGCCTACGACTATCTGCAAAACCGTGACCGTTCGGAATACAGCTCATACGCTGCTCTTGTGTCTCGGGCGGTCAATGATTTTTATGAGCGCAAGGCAAGGATTGAAAACGATCCGTATTTTGAGACACGGGAAAAAGAGGATGCTTTTGTTGAAAGAATACTTTCGGCATTACAGTATGCCACCCCCGTTTCTCCTGTAAGTATGGATGAGGATGAAAACGTAGACGATCAAGTCCTTTTGGGATTCTTGAAATCCTTTTGATGATATCAAAAACAGGCGAAGTTGCAATCACAAAGACCGAATGCGGAGCAAACGATGATATCAAAACCTATGAAAAATGCAATCACGGAGGAATTTACAGAATGTTAGACGAACAGAAAAAACTGATACAAGAGCAGCACCGATTGGAGCAAGCGCAGATGCGGAACCGTTCCAAAGAGCAAAAAGCACGGACGCGGCGGCTTATTCAAGAGGGTGCAATCCTCGAAAAAGTCTTTCCTTGGGTTAAGAACGTCTCAGATCTTGAGGAATTGGAGAACCGTCTATGCGCTATATCCAAGAAAGCGGAATAACGAACAAAAGCGTCTCGGGAGACCGGGGCGCTTACTTTTTATCCCGAAGGGCGCACTTACTCACCACCGCCAAAGTCGGTGGTGTACTGCCTGCGGCAGCCGTGCGTTCTGCGAAGCTATACCGATCACTTGGCTAAATAAGCCAACTGTTTTTTTATCTTACAAGTAAATCTGAAAGGAGCAAGTAGTATGTCAAATGTACAATGGGAATATGAGAACCAAGAATTTTTGAGGGCAAGGTATGAGGATAAGAGGTGGTACACCGTCCGCAAGCACGTATGTCTTGAATGTGGCAAGGAATATTTCACGATCTGTAACTTCCGTAAATATTGCAGTGATGCTTGTTGTGCCGAAGCCGAACGCAAGCGTAACGAGGAAAGAAAGTCAGCGCATCATTCGGAGCATATCTGCAAGGTCTGCGGAAAGAGCTTTTTCTCCAAGCGTACCGACGCGCAGTATTGCTCGAACAAATGCAGACAGAAATCCTACCGCGCGGAAAAGAGGTGACAGCCTATCGCCATATACCATCTTGAAGCAAAAGTCATCACAAGAGGTGAAGGTCGCTCTGCGGTAGCGGCTACCGCCTATATGAGCTGTTCTCGCATCTATAACGATTACGATGGTCTCACCCACGATTACACCCGAAAGCGAGGTCTTGTGTGGGAGCAGATATTTTTACCCTTTTCGCCGGCTACCAATTGAGGGGATAAAATGGAGAGCTGTAAATTGAATACTACTCCCATAATCTATTGAAATCAAAACGTTTTGTAAAACCGCATCTTTTGTGGTAAGGTGTGTGGCAAGAGCTTTTCTTCAAAGCGTACCGACGCGCAGTATTGTTCAAACGGATGCAGACAGAAATCCTATCGCAAAGAAAAGAGGTGATCGCCTATCGCCATATACCATCTTGAAGCGAAAGTCATCACCCGTGGTACGGGACGCTCTGCGGTGGCGGCTGCCGCCTATATGAGCTGTTCCCGTATCTATAACGATTACGACGGTATCACCCGCGATTAC